>DATBBS010000617.1:0-4619 GCA_036270895.1 Xanthobacteraceae bacterium | reverse complement strand
GCATCGAAGGCCTCGCCGAGATAGACCGCCTTGACGCGCGGATCGCGCGCCACCGCGTCGGGCTCGCCCTCGACGAAGAGCGAGCCGTTGACCAGCACCGAGATGCGGTCCGCGAAGGAGAAGATGATGTCCATGTCGTGCTCGATCAGCAGCACGGTGACGTCCTTGGGCAGCGCCGCGACGGTCGCCAGGATCTCGTGGCGCTCGTCCTCGGGAACGCCGGCCGCCGGCTCGTCGAGCAGCAGCACGCGCGGCTTGCAGGCGATGGCGAGCGCGATCTCCAAGAGACGCTGCTTGCCGTAGGGAAGGATGGCGGTGCGCGTGCTCATCACGTCGCCGAGACGGAAGCGCTCGATCAGCGCGATGATCTCCTCGGTCACCGCCGATTTGCTGCCGACGATGCGCCACCAGTCGGAGCCGAGCCCGAGCCGCTCGGAGATCGCGAGCCCCAGCGTCTCGATCGGCGTCAGATCGCCGAACAGCTGGTTGATCTGGAAGGTGCGCGCAATGCCGAGGCGCACGCGCTCGTGCGGCTGGAGCCGGGTGATGTCGCGGCCGTCGAGCAGGATCTGCCCCGCCGTCGGCTTGAGCACGCCGGTGAGCAGATTGACCACCGTGGTCTTGCCGGCGCCGTTGGGCCCGATCAAGGCGTGGCGCGCGCCTTTCTGGATCTGCAGCGACACTTGATTTGCCGCGACGATGCCGCCGAAATGCTTGTCGAGGCCGCGGGTTTCGAGCACGACGGGCATCAGGGTTTCCCGCCGGTGGCCGACGGCCGTCCGGGACGCCATCGGGTGAGCGCATCGGCGAGCTTTCGCAGCGGCACGGACCAGCCCGCGATGCGGTCGCGGCCCACCAGCACGATGGTGACCAGGATCAGGCCGATCCAGAACTGCCAGTAGCGCGCCGTCAGCGTCGAGAGGTAGTCCTGCAGGAAGCGGAAGATGAGCGCCCCGACAAGGCCGCCATAGAGATAGCCGGTGCCCCCGATGATCAGGATCAAGAGCACATCGGCGGAGCGCTCGACCGAGAACATCTCGAGCGACGCGAAGGCCTGGGTCTGGGCGAGGAGCGCGCCCGCGACCCCGGCATAGCCCGCCGAGAGGGTGTAGATCGCGACCAGCCGCCAGTTCGTCGCAATGCCCACCGCCGAGGAGCGCAGCGGATTGCCGCGGATAGCCTGCAACGACAACCCGAAGGGTGAGTGGACGACGCGGCGGGCGAGCAGGAACAGCACGAACAGAACCGCCAGGCTGTAGGCATAGCCGGTGTGGCCGTAGAGATCGAAACGGAACGCTCCGAGCAACGGCTTGATCTCCACGCCTTGCAGTCCGTCGGCGCCGCCCGAGATCTCGGAATATTTGTTGGCGAGCTCGCGCAGCAACAGCGAGATGCCGAAGGTCACCATCAGGCGGGTGAGGTCGGAGCCGCGCAGCACCAGGAAGCTGGTGGCGAAGCCGAGCGCCGCCGCCACGAAGCCGGAGGCGACGAGCGCCAGCACCGGTTCGCCGATGATGTCGTATTTGCCGATCAGCCCCGCCGCATAGGCGCCGAGGCCGAAAAAGGCGGCGTGCCCGAGCGAGATGATGCCCGCATAGCCGAGGATCAGATCGAGCGAGAGCGCGAACAGCGCCCAGATGCAGATCTCGGTCAGGATCAGGTGGCGGGTGGGAAACAGCCAGATGGTCGAGGCCGCGACCAGCCAGAATGCGATCTCGATCGGCGACCAGCGCGCGCGTCGCGACAGGAACTCGGTGACCTGGGCGGCGAGCGGATGGGACATCTCGGACAAGGTCGGCCCTCTCAGCGCGACGACGCGCGCGCGAACAGGCCCTGCGGCCGCCACAGCAGCATCACGATCATGATGCTGTAGATCACGAAGGCGCTGAGCGTCGGCACATAGTATTTGCCGGTGACGTCGCCGATGCCGAGCAGGATGGAGGCGACGAAGGGACCGGTGATGCTCGAGGTGCCCCCGACGGTCACGACGATCAGGAAATAGATCAGGTATTTGAGCGGAAAATTCGGATCGAGCCCGAGGATCTCGGCGCCGAGCGCGCCGCCGAGCGCTGCCAGGCCCGACCCGAACGCGAAGGTGAGCCCGAACACCGCCCCGACATTGATGCCCAGCCCGCGCGCCACGCGCTGGTCGTCGACCGCCGCGCGCAGCCGGCTGCCGAAACGGGTGCTGGCGAGAATGAACTGGAGCGCGACGGTGAGCAGGCCGCAGATCACGATGATCATCAGCCGATAGCGCCCGATCCTGACGCCGAAGACGTCGAACTGGCCCTGCAGCATGGTCGGGATGTTGATGAATTGCTGGGAGGAACCCATGACGTAATCGACCCCCGCCACCGACATGAAGACGAGGCCGATGGTGAACAGCACCTGATCGAGATGACTCTTGGTGTAGACATGGACATAGAGCGTGCGCTCCAGCACGGCGCCGAGCGCGGCGCCGAACAGGAAGGCGAGCGGCAGCCCGAGGAGGAATGGCACGCCCAGGCGGTTCACCAGCACGACCGTGATGTAGCCGCCCGCCATCGCGAAGGCGCCGTGGGCGAGGTTGATGAAATTCATCAGGCCGAGGGTGACCGACAAGCCGCAGGCGAGCACGAACAGCAGCATCCCATACGCAATGCCGTCGAACAGAATGGTCATGCGCGCCCTTCGGCCCGGGCGGACGCGGGCCTCGACAAGGCCGGCCGTTCCGGGCACCCCCCGACGTTCCTCACCCCACCGCTATAGCGCACTTTCTGCCGCGCGCCGATAGCCGGGAATGCGTCGAAGCGCCGTAGGTGGGCAAAGGCACGCCTCTCTCAGGCGTGCGCCTTGCGCTGGGGATCGATGATCTGCTCCAGCTTGCCTAGGACCCGCATGCAGGGCAGCACCTGGGCGAGGCTGCCGTTGGGCTCGCGCTTTTCCTGGATGGCCGCGATGAATTCGCGGTCCTCGAGCTCGATGCCGTCCATCGAGACGTCGACCTTGGAGACGTCGATCTTGTTGTCCTTGCCGTCGCTCAGGTCGTCGTAGAAGGCCTTGTAGGTGCCGTTGTCGCAGATGTAGCGGAAGAAGGAGCCGATCGGGCCGTCATTGTTGAAGGACAGCGACAGGGTCAGCATCGGGCCCGACGGCACCTTGGCGACGATGCCCATGTCCATCGCGATGTTGAGCTGGGGATGGATCGGCCCCTGCACCGCGTAGCAATCCGAGATCGTCTCGCCGGCCTGGTACTGAAAGAGGTCGATCGTATGGGCGGCGTGGTGCCACAGCAGGTGGTCGGTCCAGCTGCGCGGGTTGCCGGCCGCATTGATGTTCTTGCGCCGGAAGAAATAGGTCTGCACGTCCATCTGCTGGATCTTGAGCTCGCCCTTCTTGATCCGCTTGTGGACCCATTGGTGGCTCGGATTGAAGCGCCGCACATGGCCCCCCATGGCGACGACCCCGGTCTCCTTGGCGATCTTCACCAGGTTCTCGGCGTCCTCGACGCTGTCGGTCACCGGGATCTCGACCAGCACATGCTTGCCGGCGCGCATGACCTGCTCGCCCTGGCGGAAATGCATCTTGGTCGGCGTGGTGAGGATGACGGCGTCGGCGCGCTTGATGCCCTCGGAGAGGTCGCCGGTGTAATGCGGCACGCCGTATTTCTTGGCCACCGCCGCGGTCGAGTCCTGGTTGCCGCCGACGAGCGAGGTGACCTCCACGCCCTGGATGCGCTTCAAGGCATCGAGATGCTTCTGGCCAAAGGCGCCCTGGCCGGCGACGCAAATCTTCATCGTCATCATTTCCCTCTAACAACGTCTCGGTTGGTGGCGCGCGCGGCCGCCCGTTTGATCTTGGGCGCGGCCTTGGTCTTGCTCTTGCCCCCGGCTTTGCCGCGCTTGCGATTCTCCAGGATGATGTGCCCCACCGCCGTGTTGGACGCCGGCACGGTGTAGAAGCGGTAGACCTCGTCGACCTTGTCGTCGAGCGCGCCGCGCATCACCAGCCACATCACCATCTCGATGCCCTCGGCGCCGGCCTCGCGCATGTATTCGAGGTGCTGCATGCGCGTGAGCTTCTTCGGGTCCTTGGTGAGATTGTCGAGATAGGCCTTGTCGAACTTGCTGTTGATCAGCCCGGCGCGCGGCCCGGAGATCTGGTGCGACATGCCGCCGGTGCCGAAGATCACGACCTTGAGGTCCTCGGGATAGGATTCCACCGCCTTGCGGATGGCGCGGCCGAGCATGTAGCAGCGATGCCCGGTCGGCGGCGGATAGAGCACCACGTTGACGGCGAGCGGGATGACCGGGCATGGCCATTCCTTGGGCGAGCCGAACAAGAGGTTCATCGGCACCGTGAGGCCGTGGTCGACCTCCATCTTGTTGACGATGGTCAGATCGAACTCGTCCAGGATGACCGACTGCGCGATATGGGCCGCGAGCTCGGGATGGCCCTTCACGACCGGCACCGGGCGCGGGCCCCAGCCTTCGTCGGCGGGCGGAAATTCGGCCGCGCAGCCGAGCGCGAAGGTCGGCACGAACTCGACCGAGAAGGCGGAGGCGTGATCGTTGTAGACCACGATGGCGACGTCGGGCTTGGTCTCCGCCATCCATTGCTTCGATTTCTCGAAGCCGGAG
>DATBBS010000616.1:0-2064 GCA_036270895.1 Xanthobacteraceae bacterium | reverse complement strand
TGGAAGGCGCTGAAGTGGAACTGAGCGGCCGATGACGGTCGTTCTGCAGCAGGGCATCAACGGCGTCGTCCTCGGGAGCCTTTACGTTCTGGTCGCCTTGGGGCTCACCCTGGTTTACGGCGTTCTCGTCCAGATCAACTTCGCCCACGCCGACATCGTGACGCTCGGCGCATTCTCGGCCTATTTCTTCATGCACGGGCTGGGCGGCGGATACATCCCGAGCATCGCGGTCGCGTTTGCGGTGGGGGGCGTGCTCGGGTGGCTCATGAACGCCGCCATCTTTGCGCCCCTGCAACGGCAAGGCAGCGAATTGCTGCCGCTGATCGCGACCATCGGCGTCTCGGTGATGATGGAAAACGCCATGTTGGCGTGGTTCGGGCCGATTCCCTATGCGTTCGAGTCGCCGTACAGCAACGAGGTGATCCGTCTCGGCGGCACCTTCATCACCGTGCAGAACGTGCTCATCATCGCCGTCTCGGCGCTCACCATCGGGCTGCTCTACGGGTTCATGAAGTTCACCTTCCTCGGCAAGGCGCTGCGTGCGGTATCGCAGGACCGCGAGACCGCCGGCCTGATGGGCATCAATCCCGACCAGCTCGTGATGCTGACCTTTGTGATCGCCTCGGCCCTCGCCGGCATGGCGGGCGCGATGCTCGGCCCGGTTCTCGTGCTGACGCCCTTCGCCGGAACCTCGGTCATCGTCAAGGCCTTCGCGATCGTCATCATCGGCGGCTTCGGCAATGTCGAGGGCACGATCCTCGCCGGCCTGCTGGTCGGCTTGATCGAAAGCTACACGACGCAATATCTCGGGCCGGGAATGATCGACATCGTCGTCTTCGCCCTGCTGCTCCTGATGCTCGCCGTCCGTCCGACCGGCCTGATCGCGGAAAAGCGCGAAGAGAATGTCTAGCCTCGACGGCACCCGGCAGGTCGGGACGCTGCTTGCGCCGCTCCTGTCGCGGCGCGCGGCCTACCTCGGCGCCGCGGTGGCGATCGCGCTCCTGCCGCTGGTGTTCACCGATTCCTATTGGCGCACCAACCTGATCGTCTGCGCCCTGAACGTGATGCTGGCGATCGGGCTCGATTTCGTGCTCGGCTATGCGGGGCAGCTCAATCTGGGACAGTCGGCCTTCTATGGGCTGGGCGCCTACGTGTCGACGCTGCTTATCGTGCGGCTCGGCGTTCCATTCTGGATCGCCTTCGCGGGCGGGGTCGCGTTCTCCGGCCTCGCCGGCATCGTCCTCTCGCTCTTCGCCATGCGGCTGCGCGGCCATTACCTCGCCATCGCGTCGCTCGGCTTTGCGGTCATCACCTATCAGATCCTGCTCAACTGGATCAGTCTCACGCAGGGGCCGCTCGGCATCTACGCGATTCCGCCGCCGCCGCCGATCGCATTGCCGGGGCTGCCGGCGGTCGACTTCCATGACCTGCGCAACCTGTTCTATCTGGTGGCCGGATTTGCGCTGCTGAGCTATCTGCTGCTCGACCAGCTCATCCGGTCGCCGATCGGCGAGGCGCTGACCGCGATCCGCGAAGACGAGGTCTCGGCTGCCTCGCTCGGGATCAACGGCGCCGCCTGGAAGGTGTTCGCCTTCGGCGTGGGCTCCTCGGTCGCGGGCGCGGCGGGCTGCTTCTATCCCGGCTTCGTCGGAACGCTGGTGCCCGATGCGTTTTTCGTCACCGAATCCTTCACCATCCTGGCCATGGTGGTGGTTGGCGGCATGGGCACGCTGATCGGTCCGGTATGGGGCGCCATCCTTCTCACCGTGTTGCCGGAGCTTTTGCGCGGCGTCGGCGACCTGAGGCTCGTCGTCTACGGCGTCGCCCTCACCCTCGTGGTCCTGTTCATGCCGGGCGGCATCGTGCAGGCCGTGCGGCTCCTGCGCGCGCGGCTGCGGCGCACGGCGGGGGTCCGGCGATGACGGGTGCTCTCGCGGCCGATCGCCCGGACGCCGCCGTGCTTCTGCGCGCCGAAGGCCTGTGCAAGAGCTTCGGCGGCGTCCACGCGGTGCGCGACATCTCGCTCGCCGTGCCGGCCGGCATGATCTTCGCGATCATCGGGCC
>DATBBS010000615.1:0-11253 GCA_036270895.1 Xanthobacteraceae bacterium | reverse complement strand
CTTCGGCGCCATCAATTGATTGCGGATCGGCAGGAAGGATTCCGCGATGATGTGGAGGCCCGCGGTCGGCATCAGGTGATGGATGTCCGAGACCCGGCCGGCGACCGAATTCTCGATCGGAATCATGCCGAGGTCGGCCTCTCCGCTCGCGACCGCCGTGAAGGCGTCCTCGAAGGTCGGGCACGGCACGGCCTGGCAATCCGGATAGGCCGCATTGCAGGCGATATGGGAATTCGCCCCGGGCTCGCCCTGGAACACGATGGTTTTGCGTCTGCTCGGTTTCTCGCTCATGGGGGCTTTGTTATACGAACCCGTCCGCTTCGTCATGTGCGCTTCCGGGGGCCAGCTTCGCGCGCGGGCAGCCTGTGGAGACGCGCTGCGGGCGGCGTGAAAAATCAGCCCGACAGCAAGGCCCGCGCCTTTTCGAGCTCCTCGGGCGTGTCGACGCCGAGCGGCACCGAGTCGACGATCGCGACGTCGATCCGCATGCCGGCCTCGAGCGCCCGCAACTGCTCCAGCTTCTCGCGCCGCTCGAGCGTCGAGGGGGCAAGCTTGACGAAGCGCTCGAGCGCGGCGCGCCGGTAGGCATAGAGGCCGATGTGGTGGTAGAGCGGGCCCTCGCCATGGGGGGCGGTCGCCCGCGTGAAGTAGAGCGCGCGCAGGCGCCGGGACCCCACGGGCGAGCCCACCACCTTGACGACATTCGGGTTGGTCCGCTCGGACGGATCGCGGATCTCGGCCGCGATGGTCGCGATGTCGACCGCCGGGTCGGCCAGCGGCGCGAGCGCGGCCCGGATATCGGCCGGATCGAGCGTCGGCAGGTCGCCCTGGACGTTCACCACGATGCGGGCACGCCCCTCGGGGTCGATACGCTGGAGCGCCTCGAAGATGCGGTCGGAGCCCGACGCATGGTCGGCGCCCGTCATCACGGCCCGTCCGCCGGCCTTCTCGGCAGCCGCGCAGACCGCCTCCGAATCGGTCGCCACCACCACCTCGCCGACCCCCGCCGCCCGGGCGCGCGCGAGCACATGGGCGATCATCGGCTGGCCGCCGATATCGGCGAGCGGCTTGCCGGGCAGCCGGGTCGCGGCAAGCCGCGCCGGAATGAGGATGATGACGTCGTGGCCGGCCATAGGTCGAGACGCTTGCGTGCCCATCGGCAGCCTGGTGGATCGACGCGATCCGACAGGCGGAAATCGACCCACCGGGTCCGATCCACCCGGAATGATGGGCGGAAGACCGCTTATACGGGTTGCCAGACGCGAGGCAAACCGGCTATCTCTGCGCCGCCTTCGAGGGGTCCGCCGGGGCCCTTTCCGTCTCCTCGATGATGACCTGCGGAGCTGCTTGGCGATGGATTCCGATTACGTGAATAAAATCCTGATGGCGGTGATGTTCACCTGCCTCGGCGTGCTGTCGCTCAATATCGCGGCCGGCGCCATCTTCACCCCACCGCAGCCGGCCAAGCCAGGCTACGACATCGCGGTGCAGGAGCACCCGGCGGCGGGCGACCATGGCGCCGCACCCGCGGCCGCTCCCCAGCCGATCGAAGTGCTGCTCGCGAGTTCGAGCCCCGAGCGCGGCGAAGCCGCCGCCAAGCCCTGCATCGCCTGCCACAGCTTCGAGAAGGGCGGCCCCAACAAGGTGGGCCCGAATCTCTGGAACGTCGTGGGCCGGCCGAAAGCGTCCGTGCAGGGCTTCAACTACTCGGCCGCGATGAAGGGCAAGGGCGGCAATTGGACCTTCGACGAGCTCAACAAGTTCCTGGCCAACCCCAAGGGCTTCGTGCCGGGCACGGCCATGACCTTCGCGGGCCTGCCGCGCGACCCCCAGCGCGCCGACGTCATCAACTACCTGCATACGCTCGCCGACAAGCCGGCCGATCTTCCGAAGGCTGCGGCGAAATAGCAGAGGGAACCTTTTCGAACGCAGGCGGGCCCCATCGGGGCCCGCGACAGATGGAGAGGCCGGGCCACAGCCCGGCCTTTCGTTTTGGTGGTGGCGCACGGGGAGTTGAAGACCCACATCAGCGGGGGTGCCTGCTCATCCCAAAAGCGACATAATCCGTTAAAACGGTGCGCCCCGTCCGATTGTGGAGAATTTTCTTGCCCCTGACTCGACGCGACCTTCTCAGCAGCAGCGCCATGGTGATTGCGGCCCGGGCCCTGACGACGCTCGGCGCGCCCGGCGCAGTCTCCTTCGCGGCGGCGCAAGCTGCCGCGCCGCCCAACTGGCGGCACGGACTCTCGCTGTTCGGCGATCTCAAATACGCGGCCGATTTCAAGCAATTCGACTACGTCAACGCGAGCGCGCCGAAGGGCGGCGCGGCCCGCATGCTGGCGGTCGGCACCTTTGACAGCTTCAACCTGGTGGTGGCGGGCCTGAAAGGCCAGATCGCGGCCGGCATCGAGCTGATCTACGACACCCTGATGGTTCCGGCGCTCGACGAGGTGTCGACCGAATACGGGCTGCTGGCCGACGCCGCGAGCCATCCCGATGATTTCTCGTCGGTGACCTATCGGCTGCGCGGCAACGCAAAATGGCACGACGGCCAGCCGGTGACGGCCGAGGACGTGATCTTCTCGTTCGACACCTTCAAGAACAACAGTCCCTTCGCGGCCGCCTATTATCAGCATGTGGTGAAGGCGGAGAAGAGCGGCGAGCGCGAGGTCACCTTCCGGTTCGACGGCCCCGGCAATCGCGAGCTGCCGCAGATCGTCGGCCAGCTCACGGTGCTGCCCAAGCACTGGTGGGAGGCCAAGGACCGCAACGGCAACAAACGCGACGCGACCGCCACGACGCTCGAGCCGCCGCTCGGCTGCGGCGCCTACCGGATCAAGGACTTCGAGGCGGGCCGCCGGGTCGTCTATGAGCGGGTCAAGGATTATTGGGGCAAGGACCTGCCGGTGAATGTCGGACGCGACAATTTCGACGAGCAGCGGTTCGAGTATTTCCGCGATTCCACTGTCGCGCTCGAAGCCTTCAAGGCCGATCAGCTCGACTGGCGCACCGAGAACAGCGCCAAATCATGGGCGAGCGCCTACGACTTCCCGGCCGTCAAAGAGGGGCGCGTGCTGAGGGAGGAATTCCCGGTCCGCAGCCGGGGTATCATGCAGGCCTTCGCGTTCAACACGCGGCGCGACAAGTTCAAGGACGCGCGGCTGCGTCGTGCATTCAATTTCGCCTTCGACTTCGAGGAGATGAACAAGCAGATCTTCTTCGGCCAGTATACGCGGATCGCCAGCTATTTCGAAGGCACCGAGCTCGCGTCGTCCGGCATACCGTCCGGCCAGGAGCTGGCGATCCTGGAGGCGGTGCGCGACAAGGTGCCGGCGGAGCTCTTCACCGCCCCTTACACCAATCCGGTCGGCGGCACGCCCGAAGCGGTGCGCAACAACCTGCGCGAGGGATTGCGCCTGTTGCGCGAGGCCGGCTACGAGGTGCGCAACCAGAAGCTGGTCAACGCCAAGACGGGCGAGCCGGTCGTGGTGGAATTCCTCGGCGCCGATCCGAACTCCGAACGCCTGTCGCTGTTCTTCAAGCCCTCGCTCGAACGCATGGGCGTGACCGTCTCGGTGCGCACGGTCGACGATGCGCAATACGAGAACCGGTTGCGGCAATGGGATTTCGACATCATCACCGCGTCGTGGCCGCAGTCGCTGTCGCCCGGCAACGAGCAGCGCGACTTCTGGGGCTCGTCGGCCGCCGACATCTCGGGATCGCGCAACCTGGTCGGCATCAAGAATCCCGCCGTGGACGCGCTGATCGATCGCGTGATCTTCGCCAAGAGCCGCGAGGAGCTCGTCGCCGCCACTCGGGCGCTCGATCGCGTGTTGCTGTGGAACAATTATGTGGTGCCGCAATGGACCTATGGAAAAGTGCGCAGCGCCCGCTGGGACCGCTTCGGCCGTCCGGAAAAAATGCCTGAATACGGCGCGTCGGCCTTTCCCACGATCTGGTGGTGGGATGCCGAGAAGGCGGCGAAGACCGGGAACCGGCAGTGAACGTCTCCCGCCGCGACGCTCTGCTCATCGGCGCCGGCGCGCTCGTCGGCGCGGCGCGGTGCGTTGCGCCCGCGCGGGCGGCGGACGAGACGGAAGGTCACGGCATCTCGGTCTTTGGCGACCTGAAATATCCGGCCGACTTCTCCCATTTCGACTATGTCGACCCGAAGGCGCCGAAAGGCGGCATCTTTTCGCAGATCGGCCCCAACCGGATGTTCAATCAGAACTTCCTCACCTTCAACTCGCTCAACAGCTACATCCTCAAGGGCGACGCCGCACAGGGCATGGAGCTGACCTTCGCCAGCCTTATGGCGCGCGCAAGCGACGAGCCGGACGGCATGTACGGGCTGGCGGCGCGCGCGGTGCGCATTTCAGCCGACGGCCAGACCTACCGCTATCTGATGCGTCCGGAGGCGCGCTTTCACGACGGCACGAAGCTGACCGCCCATGACGTCGCCTTCTCGCTGTCGACCCTCAAGGAGAAGGGCCATCCCCTGATCACCCAGCGGCTGAACGACCTTGTGGGCGTGGAGGCGGCCGACGACGCCACCGTCGTCATCCGCTTCGCGCAAGGGCGCGCACGCGATGTGCCGCTGTTCACCGCCGCCCTGCCGATCTTCTCGCGCGCCTATTATACGAGCCACCCGTTCGACGAATCGAACCTCGACATTCCGCTCGGCTCGGGACCCTATCGGGTCGGCCGCTTCGAGGCCGGACGCTACATCGAATACGAGCGGGTGAAGGACTGGTGGGGGGCGAAGCTGCCGGTGAGCGTCGGCCTCAATAATTTCGACATCGTGCGCTTCGAATTCTATCGCGACCGCGAGGTCGCCTTCGAAGGCTTCACCGCCAAGAACTATCTTTTCCGCGAGGAGTTCACCTCGCGCGTGTGGGCGACGCGCTACGAGTTCCCCGCCATCCGCGACGGCCGGGTCAAGCGCGACGTGCTGGCGGACGACACGCCGTCGGGCGCGCAGGGCTGGTTCATCAACACCCGGCGCGACAAGTTCAAGGACCGCCGGCTGCGCGAAGCCCTGGTCTACGGCTTCGATTTCGAGTGGACCAACAAGAACATCATGTATGGCTCGTATGAGCGCACCCATTCGGTGTTCCAGAATTCCGACATGATGGCGAAGGGCCGGCCGAGCGCGGAGGAGCTGGCGCTGCTCGAGCCGTTCCGCGGCCAGGTGCCGGATGAGGTTTTCGGCGAGCCCTTCGTGCCCCCGGTGTCGGACGGCTCCGGCCAGGACCGCGTCTTGCTGCGCAAGGGGGCGCAACTGCTGCAGCAGGCGGGGTTTGTCATCCGCGACGGCAAGCGCGTGGACCCCAAGGGGCAGCCGCTGACCATCGAGTTCCTGATCGACGATCCGACCTTCGAGCCGCATCACCTGGCTTACGTCAAGAATCTCGCCAACCTCGGGATCGACGCCACGGTGCGCCGGGTGGATCCGGTTCAGTACAAGGCGCGGGTCGACGAGCGTGATTTCGACATCACGGTCGAGCGGTTCGGCTTCTCGACCACGCCGGGGGACGAGCTGCGGACGTTCTTCTCGTCGAAAGCCGCTCCCCTCAAGGGCTCGAACAACATCGCGGGAATTGCCGATCCGGTTGCCGACACATTGATCGAGAAGATCATTGCGGCCGGCACCCGCCCCGAGCTCGTGACCGCCTGCAAGGCGCTCGACCGCGTGCTGCGGGCCGGGCGATATTGGGTGCCGCACTGGTACAAGCCGTCAAACTGGATCGCCTACTGGGATGTTTTCGGCCGGCCGGCTGCGACCAAACCGCGCTACGCGCGTGGCATACCCGAAACCTGGTGGTATGACCGGGACAAGGCAACCAAGATCGAGCGGGCGGGATGACGGGCCGCGGCCCGGGCACGGCAATTCTGCGCTGACGGAAGATTGACATGACGGCCTATCTGATCCGCCGCGTGCTGTTCATGATCCCGACCCTGTTCGGCATCATGCTGGTGTCGTTCGTGGTGATCCAGTTCGCGCCCGGCGGACCGGTCGAGCGGGTGATCGCTCAGCTCTCCGGCGCGGACACCGGCGCGACCTCGCGCATCTCCGGCTCGCCGGGCGGCGATTTCGGCTCGCGCCAGCTCCAGGGCGCGGGGCAGCTCGACGCCGCGAACTCGAAATATCGCGGCGCGCAGGGCCTGAGCAAGGACTTCATCGAGAAGCTGGAAAAGCAGTTCGGCTTCGACAAGCCGCCGCATGAGCGGTTCTTCCTGATGATGCGCAATTACCTGATGTTCGATTTCGGCAAGAGCTATTTCCGCGACGCCAAGGTGATCGACCTGATCAAGGAAAAGCTGCCGGTCTCGATGTCGCTCGGCATCTGGATGACGCTGCTCACCTATCTGATCTCGATTCCGCTCGGCATCGCCAAGGCGGTCTATGACGGCACGCGTTTCGATACGGCCACCTCCACGCTCATCATCATCGGTTATGCGGTGCCCGGCTTCCTGTTCGCGATCTTTCTCATCGTGCTGTTTGCCGGCGGCTCGTTCTGGGACGTCTTTCCGTTGCGCGGGCTCACCTCCGACAATTGGAGCCAGCTTCCGTGGTACCAGAAGATCACCGACTATTTCTGGCACCTGACGTTGCCGATCATCTCGATGATGCTCGGCTCCTTCGCCACCATGACGCTGCTCACCAAGAACTCGTTTCTGGACGAGATCCGCAAGCAATATGTGCTCACCGCCCGCGCCAAGGGGCTGGGCGAGCGGATGGTCCTGTACGGGCACGTGTTTCGCAACGCGATGCTGATCGTCATCGCGGGCTTCGCCGGCGCCTTCGTGGGCGCCTTTTTCGGCGGATCGCTGCTGATCGAGACCATCTTCTCGCTCGACGGGCTCGGGCTCTTGAGCTTCGAAAGCGTGCTCAACCGCGACTATCCCGTGGTGTTCGCCAACCTCTACATCTTCGCTCTGATCGGGCTGGTCGTTAACCTGATCTCCGACCTCACCTATACCTGGATCGATCCGCGCATCGATTTCGAGACCCGGGAGGTGTGAGGTGGACGCCCGCATCCTAGACCAGGAGCCCGAGGCGCCCATGATCACCCCGGCGGGGACGATCCTGGCGCCCGCGCGGGGACCCTTTGCGCTGTCGCCGATCAATCGGCGGCGCTGGGAGAACTTCAAGCGCAACCGGCGCGGCTATGTGTCGTTGTGGATCTTCATCGCGCTGTTCATCATCTCGATGTTCGCGGAGTTCATCGCCAACGACAAGCCGCTCTATGTCCACGTCGCGGGAAAATCCTTCTTTCCGATCTTCTTCACTTATCCGGACACCGCGTTCGGCGACAAGGACGATCCCAACCTGCTCGGCACCGCGGCCGACTTTCGCGATGACCCCTATTTGAAGGAGCTCATCGCGAAAGAGGGCGGGTGGATGATCTGGCCGCCCATCCGCTTCCACTACGACACCCACGTTTCCAAGCCGCCCTCGCCGTTTCCTTCGAAGCCGACCTGGCTGTTGAACGAGCAGGACTGCAAGTATGCGGCGGAGAACGGCTTCGCGAAATGCGACGAGGTCGAGGCCAACTGGCTCGGCACCGACGACCAGGGGCGCGACGTCGTCGCCCGGCTGATCTACGGCTTTCGCATCTCGGTGCTGTTCGGCCTGATCCTCACCATCATCTCGTCCATCATCGGGGTGGCGGCCGGCGCCGTGCAGGGCTATTTCGGCGGCTGGGTCGATCTTCTGTTCCAGCGCTTCATCGAGATCTGGACATCGATCCCCGAGCTCTATCTTCTGCTCATCATCGCGTCTGTGCTGGTGCCCGGCTTCTTCGTGTTGCTCGGCATCCTCCTGCTGTTCTCCTGGGTCCGGCTGGTCGGACTGGTGCGCGCCGAATTCCTGCGCGCGCGCAATTTCGAATACATCATGGCGGCGCGCGCGCTCGGGGTTTCCAATGCCGTGATCATGTTCCGCCACATGCTGCCCAACGCCATGGTGGCCACCATGACGTTCCTGCCTTTCATCCTGTCGTCGTCGGTGATGACCCTGACCGCCCTCGACTTCCTCGGCTTCGGGCTGCCGCCCGGCTCGCCCTCGCTCGGCGAGATGCTGAGCCAGGGCAAGTCAAACATCCAGGCGCCCTGGCTCGGCCTTTCCGGCTTCTTCACCGTCGCCATCATGCTGTCGCTGCTGATCTTCATCGGCGAAGGCATCCGCGACGCCTTCGATCCGCGCAAGACCCGGTGGTGAGACAGATGAGCGAGCCCCTCCTCTCCGTGCGCGCGCTGTCGGTCGCGTTCCGCCAGGGCGACAAGGACATCCTGGCGGTCGACAAGGTGTCGTTCGACATCCGGAAGGGCGAGACGCTCGCGCTGGTCGGCGAGTCGGGATCCGGCAAGTCGGTCACCGCGCTGTCGGTGATGAAGCTGCTCCCCTATCCGCAGGCCTATCATCCGTCGGGGCAGATCCTGTTCAAGGGCCGCGACGTGCTCCCGCTGTCCGAAGCGAAGATGCGCGACGTGCGCGGCTGCGACATCTCCATCATTTTTCAGGAGCCGCAGACCTCGCTCAATCCGCTTCACGTGATCGAGAAGCAGATCGCCGAGTCGCTCGCCTTGCATCGCGGGATATCGGGCCCGGCCGCGCGCAAGCGCGTGATCGAGCTCCTCGACCAGGTCGGCATTCCCGATCCCGAATCCCGCCTGGGCAGCTATCCCCACCAGCTTTCCGGCGGCCAGCGCCAGCGCGTCATGATCGCCTTGGCGCTCGCCAACGAGCCCGATCTCCTGATCGCGGACGAGCCCACCACCGCGCTCGACGTCACGGTGCAGGCGCAGATCCTGAAGCTCCTGAAGGACCTTCAGGGCCGCCTCGGCATGGCGATGCTGTTCATCACCCACGACCTCAAGATCGTGCGCAAGGTCGCCGACCAGGTCTGTGTCATGACGCAGGGAAAGATCGTCGAGCATGGGCCGGTCGAGCGGGTGTTCACGCAGGCGACGCATCCTTACACGCAGCAGCTTCTCGCCGCCGAGCCCAAAAAGGAGCCGGCCCCGATCAAGCCGGACGCGCCGATCGTGCTGCAAACCGACAATCTCAAGGTCTGGTTCCCGATCAGGCGTGGCGTGCTGCGCAAGACGGTCGGCCATATCAAGGCGGTGGACGGCGTCAGCATCGAGCTGCGCAAGGGCGAGACCCTCGGCGTCGTCGGCGAGTCGGGCTCGGGCAAGACCACGCTCGGTCTCGCCATCCTGCGCCTGATCTCGTCCGACGGCCCGGTCGTCTTCATGGGCAATCAGCTGCAAGGCCTCAAATTCAAGTCCATGCGGCCCTTCCGTCGCAACATGCAGATCGTGTTCCAGGACCCCTATGGGTCGCTGTCGCCGCGCATGTCGGTGTCGGATATCATCGAGGAGGGGTTGTGGGTGCATCACCCGACCATGCCGCAGGCCGAGCGCGAGCAGCGCGTGATCAGCGCGCTCGTCGACGTCGGCCTGGAGCCGGCGACCCGCTTCCGCTATCCGCACGAATTCTCCGGCGGACAGCGCCAGCGCATCGCAGTCGCACGCGCCATCGTGCTCGAGCCGACCTTCGTGGTGCTGGATGAGCCGACCAGCGCGCTCGACATGCTGATCCAGTGCCAGATCGTGGCGTTGCTGTGCAAGCTGCGACGCGAGCACGATCTCACCTATATGTTCATCTCGCATGATCTCAAGGTGGTGTCGGCGCTGGCGAGCCGGCTCGTGGTGATGCGCCACGGCAAGGTGGTGGAGGAGGGGCCGGCCGCGGACGTCTTCGCGGCCCCCAAGAACGACTATACCCGCGCGTTGTTCGCCGCCGCCTTCGACCTCGAGACGGCCGCCGAAGGCGTGGTGGCGGAATAGGAATTCAGCGATGACCGACCCGGGCATGCCGGACCTGCTGGCCGACCGTCCGGCCGACGTCAGCGTGTCGCCGCCGACGGTGCTGGCCGAGGCGTTTCACGACCTCGAGCGCTTTTCCGTCACGCTGCGAAACCCCGATGGCGAGACATTGTCGAGCCTGCGCGACGTCCTGCGCGTCGGCAAGGTCACTGCCGTGCTGCCGGTCGACCTCGCGCGCGGCGAGCTCGTGCTCATCCGGCAATTCCGCGTGGCCGCCCATCTGGCGACCCGAAACGGCGAACTGGTCGAGATCGTCGCCGGCCACGTGGAGGCGGGCGAAACGCCGGCAGAAGCCGCGATGCGCGAATGCGTCGAGGAGATCGGCGTGCGGCCGAAGGCGCTCTACCGGATGTTCGAGTTCCTTCCGGCGCCGGGATCGATCGACGAATACGCCACCCTGTTCCTCGGCACCGTCGATGCGGCGGGGGTCCCCGAACGCGCGGGCGCGGCCGACGAGAAGGAAGCAACGCGGCCGGTGCGCGTGCCGATCGAGACGGCGATCGCGGCGCTCGAGCGCGGCACGATGCACAACGGATTTCTGATCCTGGCCCTGCAATGGCTGGCGCTTCACCGCGACCGGCTCGACGCCATCCTGGCCGGCGTGCCGGCCGCCCGATGAGCGCCATCCTGCTCGTCATCTCGGGCTGGGACGCAGCCCCGTGGGAACGGCGGTTCCGCGCCGCCGCGCCCGGGCGCGACATCCGGACGTGGCCGAACCAGGTGGGCAACCCGGCGGATATCGCCTATGCGGCCGCCTGGCTGCCGCCGCATGGAGCCTTCGCGCCGTTCGGAAATCTTCGGGCGATCTTCAGCCTCGGCGCCGGCGTCGATGCGCTGCTGGCGGACGCATCGCTGCCGCAGGTCCCGGTCGTTCGGGTGATCGATCCCGATCTCACGCGGCGCATGACCGAATATGTGACGCTGCACGTGCTTCTCCACCACCGTCGCCAGCGCCTCTACGACGACCAGCAGCGCCGGCGCGTCTGGCACGAGCACGACCAGCCGCCCGCCGGCGCGGTCACTGTCGGATTGATGGGGCTCGGCGTGCTCGGCCAGGACGCCGCGCAGGTGCTGGTCCGCCTGGGCTTTCGGGTCGCGGGCTGGAGCCGCACGCCGCGCACGCTGCCGGGGGTCGAGACATTTCACGGCGCCGCCGGGCTCGATGCGTTCCTTGGGCGCACTGAAATTCTCGTGTGCCTGCTGCCCCATACGCCGGCGACCACGGGGCTCATCAATCTGGCGCTGTTGCGAAAGCTCAAGCGCGACGGCGCGCTCGGCGGCGCCTATCTGATCAATGCGGGGCGCGGAAAGCTGCAGGTCGATGCCGACATCCTGGCGGCGCTCGACGAGGGCTCG
>DATBBS010000614.1:0-17729 GCA_036270895.1 Xanthobacteraceae bacterium | reverse complement strand
GCGCTCGATGCCGGGCGGCAGCAGCGTCGAGGGCGCGACCACGCGCACGCGCGCCCCCAGTGCGTTCAACAGGATGATGTTCGAGCGCGCCACCCGTGAATGCAGGATGTCGCCGCAGATCGTCACCGTGAGCCCCTCGATGGCGCCCTTGTTGCGGCGGATGGTGAGGGCGTCGAGCAACGCCTGGGTCGGATGCTCGTGCGACCCGTCGCCCGCATTGACGACCGAGCAGTCGACCTTGCGGGCCAGCAGCTCGACCGCGCCCGACGCGTGATGCCGCACGATGATGATGTCGGGATGCATGGCGTTGAGCGTGACGGCGGTGTCGATCAGCGTCTCGCCCTTGCGCATGGAGGAAGAGCCGGTCGACATGTTCATCACGTCGGCGCCCAGCCGCTTACCGGCGAGTTCGAACGACGCCTGCGTGCGGGTCGAAACCTCGAAGAACAGATTGATCTGGGTGCGGCCGCGCAGCGAGGTGCGCTTTTTCTCGACCTGGCGGTTGAGCTCGACGAATTCCTCGGCGAGGTCCAGGAGGCCGACGATCTCGTCGCGCGACAGGCCCTCGATCCCCAACAGATGCCGGTGCGCGAGGACGAAGGACGATTTCTGCACGATGTTCATTAAAGCGGGACCTATAGGCGCATCGAGCGGCTCCGGCAAGGGCCGGAACCACGTACTCCCCAGGTGGTTAAGCGCCAGCCGCCGGCGGCCTGGTCGGGGTCCGACCGGGGTCGATCGGCAGCTGGTTCGCAAAACACGCCGTCGCCGGGAACCACCGCCGTTCCTGGGTGTTGGCCAGTTATCGAGGGGCATATTTCCAGGCACGGAATATGACTCGGAGACGCAAGATGGCTGATCGCACCCTCATCGGTATCGCGATCTTCTGGGCGGGCGCGGTCATACTCGGCGTGATGAACGTCAGTGCGGCCGTGCATCTGAGCGCGCGCGGCGGCCCGGTGGTGGCGGTCCCGGCCGAGCCGGTCTCGGCCGCCCTGGCGGCCGCCGTGGCGCCGTTGAGCCCCTATTTCCCCAATCCTTATCATGGCTATGGCTTCGCCTATGCGCCGCCCCATGATGGCTTGGCGCTTAATATCGGGTCCCAATAAGTAAGCGGTTTGATCTGGACGATGCGGCGGCGGGCGCTCGCGGACAGGCCGGCACGTCCGGCGGCTCCCGGCGCGTGCTAGACCTGGGCCGGAGGCATCGCCATGAGCGACCGTCCGGGCGAGGATTTCAACCAGTCGCCGCCCTATGAGGACATCGACCTGTTCGGCAGCGATCAGCCGCTGCGCGACGCGCTCGCCCCCCATGGCGCGGCCCACGAGGGGGCGGCGCTGGCCGGTTTCGGGCGCCACTGGGGCTCGGCCGAGATGATGGAGCAGGGCCGGCTCGCCAACGAGAACCCGCCCAGGCTCAAGACCCACGACGCAAATGGCCACCGCAGCGACACCGTCGAATTCCACCAGGCCTATCACCGCCTGATGGCCGAGAGCATCGCCGCCGGCCTGCACGCCATGACGTGGGAGCCTGACGGCACGCGGGCGCCCGCGCCGGCCGAGGTCGTCCGCGCGGCGCGCTTCTACATGGCGGCACAGGTCGAGTGCGGGCATCTGTGTCCAGTCACCATGACGCGCGCCTCGGTGGCGGCGCTGCGTGCCGCGCCCGCTGCGCTGGCGCGGCTCATGCCCAGGATCGCGTCGCACGACTACGACCCGGGTTTCCGGCCCTGGGGCGAGAAGGCCGGCGTCACGCTCGGCATGGGCATGACGGAACGGCAGGGCGGTACCGATGTC
Source organism: Xanthobacteraceae bacterium (assembly GCA_036270895.1). Classification (GTDB taxonomy): domain Bacteria; phylum Pseudomonadota; class Alphaproteobacteria; order Rhizobiales; family Xanthobacteraceae; genus JAVDCA01. Next base: position 15,933 of record DATBBS010000614.1, on the reverse strand, counting down.
GCCGCCAACACCACCCGCGCCGAGCCGGCGGGCGACCACTACGTGATCAGCGGGCACAAATGGTTCATGTCGGCGCCGATGTGCGACGCTTTCCTGGTGCTGGCGCAGGCGGCGGGCGGACTCACCTGCTTCCTGATGCCACGCTTCCGCCCCGACGGCTCCGTCAACGCGCTGCGCTTCCAGCGGCTCAAGGACAAACTGGGTAACCGCTCCAATGCCTCGGCCGAGGTCCAGTTCGACAACGCCCATGCGGAGCGCGTCGGCGAAGAGGGCCGGGGCGTGCGCACCATCATCGAAATGGTGCAGCTCACCCGCCTCGACTGCGCGGTCGCCTCGGCCGGCTTGATGCGCATGGCGCTGGCGCAGGCGGTCCATCACGCGCGCCATCGCGTGGTCTTCCAGAAGAAGCTCGCCGACCAGCCGATGATGGGCGCTGTCCTGGCCGATCTCGCGCTCGAACAGGAAGGCGCGCTCGCGCTGGTGCTGCGGCTTGCCGCTTCCGGCGATCGGGCGGCGCGCGACCCGCGCGAGGCCGCCTATTGGCGCCTGCTCGTGCCGGCGACGAAATACTGGGTCTGCAAGCGCGCGCCCGCTTTCGTCTACGAAGCGATGGAGTGCCTCGGCGGCAACGGTTACGTTGAGGAGAGCATGCTGCCGCGGCTCTACCGCGAGGCGCCCGTCAACGCGATCTGGGAAGGCTCCGGCAACGTGATGGGCCTCGACGTGCGGCGAGCCTTCGCACGCGACGGCGATGCGGCGCGCGACGTGCTGGCGCGGCTTCGCGCCGAAGTAAGCGACCTGCCGGGCGGGCGCGAGGCGGCCGATACCGTGGCCCGGATTTTGTCGGCGCCCGACGCGCAGGCGCAGGGGCGGGCCGCGACCGAGCGGCTGGCGCTCATTGCTGCCGCCGCCGCCCTCAAGGCGAGCGCGCCCCAGGAGAGTTGCGAAGCCTTCGCGGCGAGCCGGCTGGCGCAGCCGCACGCGACCTACGGGGCGGGGGAGGCGCGCCTGCCGGCACGCTTGATCGCGCGCGCGCTGCCCGGGTGAGAAGGTTCGGCGGAAACCGGCCCCACGTAATTCATTTACGACTCCGCCCACGCCAGACGATCGAGCGCGCCTTGCAGGATATAGACCGCGGCGTGCTGGTCGATCACGCCCTTGCGTTTCTGGCGGCTGGCGTCGGCAGCGATCAGCTCGCGCTCGACCGCGGCGGTCGACAGCCGCTCGTCCCACAACGCGATCGGCAGCTCGGTGAGCCGGGCGAGGCTGCGCGCAAAGGCGCGGGTCGACTGCGCGCGGGGGCCCTCCGTGCCGTCCATGTTGACCGGCAACCCGAGCACGAAGCCGATCGCCTTGCGCTCGGCCGCGAGCGCCAGGATGCGCGCCGCGTCGGCCGTGAAGGCCTTGCGCGCAACGGTCTCGACCGCGGTGGCGAGCCGCCGGTCGGGATCGCTGGTCGCGACCCCGATCGTCTTGGTTCCGAGGTCGAGGCCGATCAGCGCGCCGCGCGGCGCCAGCAGCGGACGGGCGTCCAGGAGGGCGAGAACCGGCATGGTCAAGCGATCGGCGTCATGGGACGTCTGTCTTTGCGGTGTTTGTCATGGCGAAGATTTCGGCCCGTCCCGATCGAGCGAGCGCACCAGCCGCTGGTAGCCGACCCGGTCGGTCTTCGCCAGCGTGTCGAGCGCGTTTTTTGCGCTGTCGAGCGCCGTGTCGGCCCGCCGTTTCTTGATGGCCTCGATCTTGTGGCGCGCCTCCTCCAGCTTGTGCAGCGAGTCGGCTGCGTTCGGATGGCGCTTGATGGCATCCCGACCCTCGGTCGCGACCAGCGCCGTGACGATGTCGTTGAGCCAACCGATCTGCCGGCCGTAGCTCGCGACGTCCTCGGTCACCTCGCGCTCAACCGCCGGATTGCCGGCGAAATTCATCGTCACGGTGGGCGACCACCAGCGCGTATCGATGGTCTGCCAATTGCCGACGCCCGGGAGCGCGGTCAGGAACGGAAACTGGAGCATGTGAGCCTCCTTCGGCTGCCCCGGCCATTGCGTTCTATCACGTTACGGCCACCCATGGTTGTCCTCGAGGCTGCCGTATTGACGGCGTCGGCGGACTTATCGCATTTGGACATGCGACAAGCCGGAATCGACGACCGCATGGGAGTGGGGGATGAACGGCAAATTTGACAAGAATGACGGACAAGCCATCGACATGCGCGTCTTTGCCAAGAGCGCGGGCGCGAATATCCGCTTCGGCGCCGGCAATGTCATCTTCAACCGTGGCGACGCCGGGGAATGCATGTACATCGTCCAGTCCGGGGTCATCGAGATGTTGATCGGCGATAAAGTGGTCGAGACCTGCGGCGAGAACGAAGCGATCGGCTTCATGTCGATGGTCGATGGTGCGCTGCGCTCATCCACAGCGCGGGTGAAGCAGGATTGCGAGGTTTCCGTCATCGATGCGCGCACCTTCCGCTTCATGGTCGACGAGGTGCCGAATTTCGCTCTCTACATCATGGGCGCCATGGCCCGGCGCATCCGCGGCATGGGGGCGGCGATGTAGCGCCGGGGCTTTACGCACCGGCACGGATTCGCTCCAATCGGTGGTTCGAGCGGCACGCCCACAAACGCAGCCGAAGCCCGGGAGATTCGCATGAGGATACGCAAGGCCATCCTGCTGGCGGCCGCCCTGAGCCTGGCCGTCGCCGAGGCGCCGGCCGCCGACAAGCTCAAGGTGGCGGTCGCCCAGCGCGGCCAGTGGGATACCGCGATCACCGAGCTCGGGATGCGGGCCGGCATCTACGCCAAACGCGGACTCGATATCGACATCCTCTATACCCAGGGCGGACCCGAGGCCCACCAGGCGGTGATCTCCGGCAGCATGGACGTGGCCTGCGGCGGCGGCATCGAAAGCGCGATCGGCGCCTTCGCGCGCGGCGCGCCGCTCCATATCGTCGGCAGCGCGATGATCGGCTCGCCCGACACCTATTGGTTCGTGCCGGCGAATTCGCCGATCCGTTCGCTCAACGACGCGTCGGGCAAGACCATCAGCTACTCGCAGAACGGCTCGTCGAGCCACACCGCGCTGCTGGCGCTTCTCGAGCAGTACAAGGTCGACGCCAAGCCGGTCGCGACAGGCGGCCATCCGCAGACCCTGACCATGACCATGACGGGACAGATCGATATCGGCCGCGGCGCGGCGCCGAACGGGCTTGAACTGGTCGATGAGGGCAAGATCCGGGTCATCGCCAGGGGCAGCGAGATCAAGTCGCGCGCCGACCAGTCGGTCCGGGTGTGCGTCGCCAACCGGGCGGTCATCGAGGGCGGCGACGCGATCGCGCGCTTCATGCAGGGTTATCGCGACACCCTCGACTGGATGTATTCGGATCCCGCCGCGATGAAGATCTACCAGGAATTCTCCAGCGTGCCGCAGACCCTGATGGCAAAGATCCGCGACGAGTATTTTCCCAAAGCCACGCTGTGGCCGGACCAGATCCGCGGTCTCGACCTGATCCTTACCGATGCGCTCAAGAACAAGTTCATCCAAAAGCCGCTGACGCCCGAGCAGGTCAAGGACCTCATCCGCATTCCGCCGCCCATCAAGTGACGCGGCCGACCGCATGGCGCGGCCGGGCCAGGTAGAAGCGGACATCGATGGGCGATCCGGGTAGCCTTTCCCGATGAAAAAGAAAGCAACACGAGTCGCGACGCGCGCCCGTCCGGCGGCGCCCGAGAAGCCGGCGCGCGAGCTCACGACGATCCTCGATCTCGTGCGCCACGCGGTGTCGCGCTTTCGCGCCGCCAAGCTCGTCTTCGCCCATGGCACCACCGATCCGGTCGCCGAAGCCGCTTTCCTGGTGGGCGAGGCGCTGCATCTGCCGCCCGAGCGCTTCGACGCCTTTTCGCGCGCGCGGGTGACCGGCGCGGAGCGCACCGCGGTCCTGCGGCTCATCGCGGCGCGCGTGCGCAGCCGCAAGCCGGCCGCCTATCTGGTGCGGCGCGCCTATATCCAGGGCGTTCCCTTCTATGTCGACGAGCGGGTGATCGTGCCGCGCTCCTATCTGGGCGAGCTCCTGGCCGGCGAGCTGTTCGCCGAGGGAGATTTTTCGCTGGTCGATCCGCAGAAGGTCACGCGTGTGCTGGATTTGTGCACCGGCTCGGGATGCCTGGCGATCCTCGCGGCGTTGCGGTTTCCCGACGCGACGATCGACGCGGTCGACACCTCGAAGGATGCGCTCGACGTCGCGCGCATCAACGTGGCGCAACACGGCCTCGAAAAGCGCATTCGGCTGCTGCGCGGCGACCTCTATGCGCCGCTCGGCGACGCGCGCTACGATCTCATCCTGGCGAACCCGCCTTACGTGGACGCCGCCGGCATGGCCGGCCTGCCGCCCGAATGCCTGCACGAGCCGCGGCGCGCGCTCGCCGGCGGCACAGACGGGATCACGATCGTCCGCCGCATCATCGAGGCGGCGCCGCGCCATCTGGGCGAGGCCGGCGGGCTGTTGTGCGAGGTCGGGCGCACACGCAAGGCGGTCGAGAGCGCTTTTCCCGAGACGAGCTTCCTGTGGCTCGACACCGAGGAGAGCTCCGGCGAGGTGTTCTGGCTGGACGCCAAGGGGCTGCGATGACAGACGCGGACGCAACGGGCTCCGCGTCACCTCTCCCCGCACGCGGGGAGAGGGAGCGCCGGCGCACGGCATTCATTCGACGCCAACCAGCTCCTTCTCGATCGCGGCAACCACGCGCGGGTCGGTCGGCTCGACCGCGGAGGGAAAGCTCGCCGCGATATGGCCGTCGCGGCCGATCAGGTATTTGTGGAAATTCCAGCGCGGCACGTCGAATGGGCGCTCGGCTGCGGCCCATTTGTAGAACGGATGCGGGTTTGTGCCTTTCACCACCGCTTTCTCGGCCAGGGGGAAGGTGACCCCATAGGCGTGGTTGGCGGTTTCCTTGATGTCGGCGACGCCGCCGGGTTCCTGGCCGCCGAAATCGTTCGACGGCACCGCGATGATGGTCAGCCCGCGCGCGCGATAGCGCGTCCACAACTCCTGCAACCCGGCATATTGCGGAGTGTAGCCGCATTGCGACGCCGTGTTCACCACGAGAATCGGTTTGCCCGCATGTGCGGAGAGCCGGATATCGGCGCCGTCGAGCCCAGCGAACGAGAAGCCGAAGGCTGTCATGCGACTCATCCCCGGGCTTTGCGCGCTCGCCGGAACCGCGATCAGGCACGCGAGCAACGCAAGACTTTTGCGGCGATCGAGAAACATGCAAGCCTCGTGAATGCAATCTCGCGAATGTGAACCCGCTGTTCGATGCAAGCTGATACGGATCGCGCCGCGTCGGGGTTTCAGCTCGCTGGCGCCGCCGCCACAATTTAATGGCGACTCCATTGAACCTTAGTCTATCCCGCGGTGTCTAAATCCACTAGAAGCCCTTTTCCGCGACGATACGTGAGGCTCGGCCGGTATCCGGTCACGGAACCGACAAGGTTCGCCAAAGGGACGCGGAACTTTGGCCATATTGCTGGGTTGGGATGGTGTAGTCCACGCCTGTCCCGGAATGATACGAGATCCCTCGGAGTGCCCATGTCCCGTTACGCCTATGGCTATTCTGTCGTTCCTGCGCGGCCGAGGGGATGGCGTTCCGCGGCGGGCAATTTCGTCGGCGTGGGCGCCCTCGTGCTGTTGTCCGGGATCAGCGGCGCCGTGGTGGCATTTGATCTGATCGGTGGCGACGCACGGGTCGTTCCGACGCCCGTCTCCGCCGCAGCACCGGCCCGCGCCGACGTGGCGCAAGCGCCGATCAAGCTTCCGACCAAAACGGCGACTCAGCTCAGCACGGCGCCCAGGATTTCGCCGGTCGTTGCTCCGGCAGCCGAAAGTAAGAAGCCCGCGCAGCGCGCCGAAACGCCAGCGGTGGTTGCGCCCGTGGCGGCGCCGCCGGCCGCGGCTCCGGCTCCCGCGCAACTCTCGCAGAATGACGACCCCGCAATCTCGTCGAGTGATCTGACTTTCGCCAAGGGTTACGCGCTGCGGCGCGCGGCCCAGCAGGCTGCCGCCGCACAGGCTCAGAAATCGGCCGCGGCGCATACCGCGACGCCGAATGCCAAAGTCGCAGCGGCCGGCGAGCAGCCGGGGGCCGCCACTGAGAGGCAATTCGGGCGACCCGCCGTCGCCAAGCGCAAGCCGAGCGTGGTGGCGCAGTATCCGCGTGGCGACCGCTACTCGTTCGAGCGCTTCGACGGCCCCACGCGTCACCAGGCTCTGGCCTATGGCGACAGCTCGCGCCCGGTCCGCCGCTCGAATTCGGGCGGATGGTTCGACGGCCTGTTCTGATCGCGCGAGCGCCTGCGCGCCGATTGATTTTTTGACACTCGATGTGCACATCCCGCGCCTTGGCGCGGGATGTATCGTTTCGGAAATCGTGTCACGCGGCGAGCCCGATGATCACGACCATCATCGCGCTCGCCAAGAGGTCAGGCCAGCACCTTGTACTTCTTGAACCAGGCCTGCATCTGGTTCCAGCCGTCCTCGGCCGCCTCCTTGCGATAGCTCGCGCGGTAGTCGGCGTGGAAGCCGTGCGGGGCACCCGGATAGATCTTGAACTCGGCGGTCTTGCCGGCACCGGCGAGCGCGGCCTTCATGGCCTCGACCTGCGCGACCGGGATGCCGGTGTCCTCGGCGCCGTAGAGGCCGAGCACCGGCGCTTTCATCTCGGGCGCGAGCTGGGTCGGGCTCTTCGGCCATCCCGGATTGGCGGGATCGACCAGCGAGCCGTAGAAGGCGACGCCCGCCTTGAGGTTCGGGTTATGCGCGGAATATTCCCACACCGTGCGCCCGCCGCGGCAGAAACCCATGATGCCGAGCCGGCTGGTGTCGCCGCCCTGCTGCTTCGCCCAGGCCACGGTGGCGTCGAGGTCGGAGAACAGCTCGGCGTCCGGCTTGGAATTCACCAGCGGCATGAGCTGCGGCATCTCGGTGATCTTGGTGAGATCACCTTTGCGGAAATAATAGTCGGGGGCGACCGCCAGCGCGCCGAGCTTGCCCAGGCGGCGGGTCACGTCCTTGATGTATTCGTGCAGACCGAAAATCTCCATCGCGACTAGGATCACGGGCGGATTCGTCGCATTGGCGGGCCGCGCGTAATAGACCGGCATCTCGCCGTCGGAGACCTTCACCTTGGCGTCGCCAGCCTTGAGGCCGTCGGTCGGAGTCTTGATCGCGTCGGCGCGCACCGGGCCCGCCGCGAGCGTGTAGCCGGCCGCGGCCGCCGCCGATGCCGTCATGAAGAAATTGCGCCGCGACAGGTCGGGCGCCTTCGTGAGTCCGACGATATCGGACGCGAGGCCGGTCATTCTGGGTTGCGCAGTCATACTTCCTCCAATCCAATGAGTGGCTTGCAGCCGGTTAACACCCCCGCGGCCCGGATTATTGCATGCGCCGGCTGCCCCGTCTTGACGCATCGCCCCGGTGGCCGGGGACGCGGCCACCCCTCCCATGCGGTTGGCGATACCGGCAACCATTGCGGCGAAAGTTCCGCCTAATTGCCCCAAGGCGGGCACGAAGTTGCCCGAAAGCCATGGCCTAAACTGCCCGGGGATCATATTGGGTGTGGGACATGGGACGATTGCCTAACCTCCTGAGGCTGGGCTCCAAGCTGGTGCTGGAGATCCTGCCGTCCATCGCCGCCACCGTGATCGGCGGCTACCTCCTGACTCAGCTCCATTTCTCCCGCACCTCGGAGACGCCGCCGCCGGCCGCGGTTGCGGTGGCGGCGCCCGAGACGCCGACGGTGGGCGAGGAGCGCGCCGCCATCCGCGACGTGCTCAAGGCGCGCCGCGAGAATCCCCAGGCCCCCGAAGTGGTCCGGCCCAAGCCCGCCACCACCGCGAGCGTGCCGGCTGGTCCTCCGGCACCTGCCGCGACGGAGCCAACCGCTTCCAGCGAGCCAGCCGAGCGTGCGTCGAGCCGGCCGAGCGTGGCCGTGGCGACCGCCCCGCCGGCGCGCCGCGATCCCGACGTGCCGCGTCCGCGCCCCGAGGCCGCCGCTTCGGTCTATGTTCCGGCGCCGCCGCACGGAATGCCGGTCGCGACCGCCGTCCCGGTCGCGCCGGCCGTTCCAGTCGTCCCCGCCGCACCATCCGTCGCCGCCCCAGCCGCGGCGAGCGAGCCGCCCGCCCAGGCGCTCTCTCCCGTCGTGGTGAGCGCGCCGCCCGCAGCCGCCCAGATGGCGCCGCCTCCGGTGGTCAATCGCGGACCGGTCGGGACGGTGCTGTCGGGCATTTCGGTCTTCGTGGGCCATGCGGCCAATGCCACCGGCAATACCGTGAACTGGGTGATCGACCTGCCCGGCAAGGCTATCGAGGCCGGCGGCCGCGTCATCGGCGTCAACCCGCCGCCCCCGCCCAGCGGCCCATCCTGATGACCTCCCGGCGGGCCGGAACGCGAATTCGCTCCCGGTGCGCTTGATCCAGGACGCAAACTCGGCACCATAGGGTGGCGACCGGCGGGGCGTAGGCCCCGCGCGATGCGTTGCACGGATCGGCCGGACCCAAAGGGAGACTGAACATGCCGGAAGTGGTGGTCTACGCGCTCGGCGGGCGCTCGCTCGACCAGAAGCGCGCACTGATGAAGGACATCACCGACGCGGTGGTGAAGAATTACAAGGTCGAGCCCGGCGCCGTGGTGATCACGCTCGTCGAGTCCGAGAAGCAGGACAAGATGAAGGGCGGCGTGCTGTTCAGCGAGGCCGGCCAGCACAAATAGAGCATGATCCCGAAAAACGGGTACCGGTTTTCGGAAAAGATCATGCTCCGACAGAACCCATGAGCGATCTGAACGGCAAGACCGCGCTGGTGACCGGCGCGGCGTCCGGCATCGGCTATGCCACTGTCGAGGCTTTTGCGCGCCGCGGCGCCAAGGTGGCGCTCAACCATCTGCCGGACGATGCGCGCGGCGCGGCGGCGGTCGAGCGGCTGCGCGCGCAAGGACTGGACGTCATCGCGGCGCCGGGCGACGTGTCGCGGGCGGGCGCCGCCGAGGCGATGGTGCGCGACGCCATCCAGGCGCTCGGGCGGCTCGACTTCCTCGCCAACAACGCGGGCACGCCCGCAACCATGGAGCCGATCGCGCCGCCCGACCTCGACCGGCTGACTGAGGAGTTCTGGGCCACCATCCTGTCGACCAACCTGCTCGGGCCTTTCCGCTGCACCCATGCGGCCGCCGACGCGTTGCGGGCCGCGGGGGGCGCGGTATGCAACACCGCGTCGGTCGCCGGCCGCAACATGCCGGGCTCCAGCATGGCCTACGGGGCAAGCAAGGCCGCGCTCATCAACCTCACCAAAAACCTGGCGCGTGCGCTTGCCCCGGAGGCGCGGGTGAACGCGGTGGCGCCCGGCCATGTCGACACCGAATGGACGCGCGCCTGGCCGGCCGCCCGCAAGGCGGCGGCGATCGAGCGCACGCTGCTGCGCCGCCACTGCGTGGCGGCCGATATCGCGGGCGCCATCGTGTTCCTGTGCGCCGACAACAGCATGATCACGGCGCAGACGCTGGTGGTGGACGGCGGTTATTCGCTGTAACGCGCCTGTGCCGTAAATGCCGCGCCCGGCATTTTTTTGTAAACATGCCGAAGGACATGCCGCCACCGGCGACACGCCGATGGTAGCGCCGTTGCGGGTTTGGTACTGTCAGGCCGCGCAAACGCGGTTCGGCCGCGGGCAACCGGTTGCGCTTGGCCAGATCGGAGCGGGTCATGCCCATCAGTATCGCCCAGGTTAAGTCTTCGAGGCTCTCCGAGGACAAGAAGGAAGTCGTCATCGCGGGCAAAGGAAAATATGTCGGCGAGCTGGAGCTCTTCGTCGCCAAGGAATGTCTCGACGATTTCATCCAGGCACTGCTCCGGGCGAAGGCCGACCTCGGATTGTCCATGGATCCTCCCCATGCGGGCGCGGCGCCCGCCCTCAACGGGGGTTCGCATCCCGGCCCGACCGGCAAGCCAAGCGCTCCGAGCCGCGATCCCAACGAGATCACGGCCGAGCTCCCCAAGAATTGCATGGTGACGGCCGACCCGAAAGGCCGTGGCCTGGTCATGATGGTCTTCAACCACCGTCTGGAGAACCAGCGCGGCTATGCGCTTCCGCCGGACGCCGCCAAGCAGGTGGCTGGCCGGCTGGCCACGAGCGCCGACACGGTGCTGGCTGCTCGTCCGCCGGGCGATCCGCCGCGGACCTTTCAGGCGTAACCGGCAGGCGTCCGATGAAACGCAGATGGGTGCTGAGCGGTGCGATCGTCCTCCTCGGCTGGGTGATCGCCGCCGCCGCCCAGGAGCGGGTCGTTCAGCGCAGCATCAAGGCAGCGGCCGGCAAGGACGTGCGGGTCGGCGCCTACATCAACGTGTTGCCCGATTGCTCGTCGGGCCCGCTGCCGACGATCCGCCTGGTCAAGCCGCCGGCGCATGGCCAGGTCACCGTCAAGAAGGCCAAGGTGAACGCGACCAACTACAAGCAGTGCCTGGCGCTCGACGTGCCCGGCTATGTCGCCTTTTATCGCTCGGCGCCCGATTTCACCGGCGATGATCCCTTCACGCTCGAGGTGCGGTTTCCGGGCCGCACCGAGCTCCAGGAAATCACCGTCTCGGTGCAATCGCTCGAGCCGAGCCAGCGCACCTGAGGCGCTTCGCTAAACAATACGCGAGAGTGAGATCTAGTTAAGTCGGACCACACATTCCGTCATGCCCGCGCTTGTCGCGGGCATCCACGTCTTGATGCTTCGCCAAGAACGAAGACGTGGATGGCCGGGACAAGCCCGGCCATGACGAAACGGTGAAACAATCTGAATCCGCGACGCACTCAGTTGTGGGCGACGAGACAGCTGCCGCCGGCGCTTTCCAGCTTGGCGCATAGTTGAGCGGCGCGCTCGCGCGTCGTCTCGGCCACGCGCACCCGGTACCATGCGGCGGTTCCTCGTCCCGCCATGGCGCCGCGCAGCACCAGGGGAGGTCGGTCGCCGAGGATCGCCGGAAATTTCTTCTGCAACTCGCGATAGCTGGCGAGGGCGCGCGCTTCCGACCAGTTTCCCGTCAATTGCAATCCCCAGGGCGCCCAGGCGGCGCGCTCGCCGGCTGCCGCGTCGGCCTGTCCGGGCGCCGGCTGGTGCGGCGGCAGCGATGCCTCGCGGGATCCGGCGATGATCTTGGCGATCTGGTCGCAGGGGATCACCCCGATATGCGGCTCGCGCACCTCGTTGGCGCCGACCTTCGCCCATTCCTCCGCGGTCCGCCCCGTGATGATACGCACATAGGCGCGGGTTTCGCCGGGCAGGTTGCCGCGGCCGTCGAGCCATTCCTGCACCCGCCGCGGCCCCGAATTATAGGCCGCCGCCGCCAGACCGAGATTGCCGAATTGGCCGCGCAACTCCTTGAGCCAGCGCGCGGATTCGTGCAGCGCCGCGATCGGCTCGAAGGGATCGTCGAGCCCGCGCCAGCGCGCCGTGCCCGGCATGAACTGGGCGATGCCCTGCGCGCCGGCGCGGCTGACCGAACGGGAATTGAAGCGGCTCTCCTGCCAGATCAGCCGGGTGAAGAATTCGGCCGGGAGATCATTCTTCTGCGACGCCCAACCAAGCTCCAGGCAGAGCCTCTCGGCGAAGGGGCGGGCGCTTGCGTCTTGGGATGACGGGGCCGCCGGCTGCCCGAAGGATGCGTCGCTCGGCGCGGGCGGCGCCCCGAGCGGCTCGGCGGGTTGGTCTTGCGCGGCCTGCAGCTCGGCCTGCGCATAGCGGCGCGCCGCTCCGTCGGGCGCCGCGACGCCCGCGGAAAGCCCCAGGCCGGCGACCGCCAACACAAATGCCGGGTGCCTGACTGCGCGATACACTGCCAAACCCTCGGGAGACCTTGGAACCTCGACTGAATCCGATCCCGTTCGGCGCGGGCTAGGATTCACACCGAATTTGGCAAACCCAAGGACATAACCGCGAGCCGCCGGGTTGGTTTCCTGCCTCCCGGGCAATCTCGCCCAGCCGGCGCGTCGAGCGCGACCCTTCGCCCCTTGCCGTTTTAGCCGGCGCGTCCTACGTATGTGCGACGAGGGAACGATTCCTGCCTGGAGATGGACCCTTTGCGGCGGTCGGTGGACGATCCGCGGCCTTGGCCCATCGGTTTTAGACCGCGAGACCTCGCCAAGCCCCCGTTGTTCTTCTTGATTACTCTTGCCGCACGCCGGAGGGGTCCGCACCCGTGAGCATCTCAGATTCTACGTCTGCCGTGACGAACGCCACCGCGGCGCGCGCCGATGATCCGACGCCGGATCACGACGACATCATGTATCCCTCCGCCATCCCCTTCGTGCTGGTGCACCTCGCCTGCTTTGCGGCGATCTGGACCGGCGTCTCGTGGACCGCGGTTGCGATCGGCGTCGTGCTCTACTGGCTGCGCATCTTCGCGATCGGGGCCGGCTATCACCGCTATTTCTCGCACCGCGCCTATGCGACGAGCCGGCCCTTCCAGCTCGCGCTCGCCGTCATGGCGCAGAGCACGGCGCAAAAGAGCGTGCTGTGGTGGGCCGCCAAGCATCGCCACCACCATCTGCATTCCGACACCGAGGCGGACGTGCATTCGCCGCGCCACAAGGGCTTCATCTACAGCCATGTCGGCTGGGTGTTCTCGCGCCAACACGACCTGACCGACCTGGTCAAGATCGAGGACTTCGCCCGCTATCCCGAGCTCATGTGGCTGCACCGCTACGAGCTGGTGCCGGCCATCGTGCTTGCGCTCATCTGTCTGGCGATCGGCGGCTGGTCCGGCCTGGTGGTCGGCTTCTTCTGGAGCACGGTCGCGGTCTATCACGCCACCTTCTGCATCAATTCGCTCGCCCATGTGCGCGGACGCAAGCGCTACGTGACCGGCGACGACTCGCGCAACAACTGGCTGCTCGCCTTCTTCACCATGGGCGAGGGCTGGCACAACAACCACCACGCTTATCAGAGCAGCGTGCGGCAGGGCTTTCGCTGGTGGGAAGTCGATCCGACCTTCTACGTCCTGAAGGCGCTGTCCTGGGCGCGGCTGGTTTGGAATCTCAAGACGCCGCCGCGCGAGGTGCTGCGCAACGAGCAGCGGCTCGGCGCCCGCGTGGTCAACCGCGCGGCCGCGCAGCTCGCCGCGAGCTTCAATTCCGATTGGATCGCGGGTGCGATCTCGTCGGCGCTGGAACGGCCGCAGCTCGTCGCCCTGCAGGAGAAGCTCGCCGCCACACAGCAGCGCGCCACCGAGGTGCTGGCGAGCGTTCATCTGCCCCATCTGCCGACGCGCGAGGAAATCCTCGCCAAGGCGACCGCGACGCTGGCCAAGACGCCATCGCTCGATGAGATCGTCGACCGCGCCTATGCGCTGGTGCTCGACGCCGTCGGGGCGCGGCTGTGCGCGGTGCCGGTGCGCGCCTGACGCCATTACCCACAAACGCTGACTCGTCATGCCCGGCCTTGTGCCGGGCATCCACGATTTAGGGGCATCACCAAGCGCAAGGACGTGGATGGCCGGGACAAGCCCGGCCATGACGATGTGGTTGGGTCGAGCCGCGCTTGTCGGCCTTCTCCGAAATGTGCACCATGACGTCCTGAGGGAGGCTGCGCCTCCCGAACCGCGGGGCGCGCGAGCGCAAGGGGCATCGGGATGGTCGGCCTCGTACGGGGCTTCTTGGTGGGCGCCATTCTGGCGACGACAATTCACGGGCTGACGTCGGTCGCGCGCGCCGAGGGTGCGCTCGCGCTCGGCACGTCGGGGAATTTCGCCAAGGACGGCTTTGCGGTCGGCGGCGCGATCAACAAGGCTTCCAAACAGGAAGCGATCGACCAGGCCATGGCGACCTGCCGCAAATACGAGGGCGCGCCCAAGATGGCGGCGCTGTGCCGGATCGTGGCGACCTTCAGCCGCGAATGCTTCGCCATCACGTTCGATCCCAAGCCCGGCACGCCGGGCGTCGGCTGGGCGGTCGGACCCAACAAGGACGCCGCCGAGGAACGCGCGCTCGCGGCCTGCCAGACCACCGCGGGCGCGGCGCGCCGCAAGTTCTGTCATCTCGAGCAGTCCTTTTGTGACACCCATGACTGACCGGTTCGGGGAGGGCACCATGCTGTATCGGCTGGGCGGTTGGTGGACCTGTGGCGTCATCGCGGCGGCGATCTGTGCTGTCGCGTGGACTCTATCGCTGACCGGGCCGGCCGCGGCCGAGGGCGCGCTTGCGGTCGGCGCGTCGGGCAACGTCGCCAAGGACGGCATCGCGCTCGGCGGCGCCATCGACAAGCCCACCAAGCAGGCGGCGATCGACCAGGCCCTCGCGACCTGCCGCAAATACGACGGCGCCCCCAAGATGGCGGCGCTGTGCCGGATCGTGGCGACCTTCACGCGGGAATGCTTCGCGACCGCCTATGATCCAAAATCCGGCACGCCGGGCGTCGGCTGGGCGATCGGGCCCGACAAGGCGACCGCCGAGGAACGCGCGCTCGCCGCCTGCCAGGCGACCGCGGGCGCGAGCCGGCGCAAGTTCTGCAAGGGCAGCCAGTCCTTCTGCGACACGCACGACTGAAACGAGCGCTCGGAATTCCGACTCGTCATGCCCGGGCTTGTCCCGGGCATCCACGCCTTAAACCTCGAGTCACATCCAACACGTGGATGGCCGGGACAAGCCCGGCCATGACGATATGCGCGCGCCTCACGCGAGCTCGATGTCGCCCTTGACCTCCCATGCCAGGCCGACGGCGGGGATGGCGACCGTGGCCTTCGCCGGGAGTTTTTCGTTGCCCTTGAGGCGGCCGTCGGCCAGGGCCTCGCGCACCGCCTTCTCGATCTCGCGCTGGGCGGTCACGCCCAGGGTCTTGAGAAATTTTCGGATGCTGGCGTTGAAGGCGTCTTCGTTCATGGCGGGCTCCTCGGCGTCGGGGGCGGGAAGGGGGCGCTACGCGCAAGCTCACTTCTTCTCGATCGACAGGCCCTTCTCGCCGAGATTGATCTGCAGGCCCTTCGGCTCTTTCCTGTCCTGGTAGAGATTGTAGCCGAGCACGGCGGCGACGACCACGAGCGCCCCGATGATCAGATAGAGGACATTGCTGCGGCTCATGGCGGCTCCCTGCGCTGGTGGCGACCGGTCCGGTAAACCCGGATCGTCGGATATCTGTAGCGCTGTCGCTTTATAGAATGAGTCGGCCATCCGGCCCGAAGATTCCGTTCCCCGAGAATTGCCGGTTGTTCCGCATCTCATTCAGGGGGCGTACGCCAGGACGTGCGACGGCGTGAACAGGGGCGCGATCCCTGTAAATGTAGCGCGCGCGGCGAAATAACAGGCGAAGCACCGCCGAAAGAACAGGGTTTGGCACGCACTTAACAGGCGGATTCCCTGATAATACAGGCGAAATACAGGGGATTTGCAGGCACGCGCCCCCCAAGCCCGGGCTCGCGAACTGTCCCGCTGCCTGCAAACAGCAGGGAATCTGCAGGACCGTCCTTTCCGGACCGGGCGTTCCTTGCCGTCACTTGCAACGCGGGGGCGCGAAACATGCGCCTCTCATGCAAACGCGCGGCAGGGTGGGTGCCGGGCGCAATTCCAACTGTGGATTTTCTCCTACACCATTTTGCGTTGGCCGTCAAAAAAATGGGTGTCAAGACTCATGATTGGGCGCCGCAACGGATTGCGCAGATCGGCACGCAGCGGCGCCTGCTTTGGCCAGCGCGCCTCGGCCCCTCGTCGACGCTTATTCGGCAGGCGTCAGGTGGAGCATCGGCTTGCCTTTCGGCTTGCGCGCTGTTCGCTCGCGAAGCGTTTGAAAGACCACGTAAAGCATGGGGATCAGGAAGATCCCAACAGTGCTCGATGCGAGCATGCCGACGAAGACCGGCGTGCTGACGCTGCGGCGGGCAATCTCCGAAGCGCCCTCGGCCCACA
>DATBBS010000613.1:0-2347 GCA_036270895.1 Xanthobacteraceae bacterium | reverse complement strand
GTGGCGGGAGGACGGGGAGTTCAACGAGATCCGGGTCGACCGCATCAGCGCCCAGGACGCCACCGGGATCGAGCGGCTCGGCGGCTTCCGCCTGAAGGGCGCCGCCTTCAATCAGTTCGCCGCCTTCCTGTCGCGCGCCTATCGTGAGAACGACTACCTGCTGGGTCGCCTGCACGCCGTCGATCGCCTGATCGATATCGTCTACGACGCCGCCGGCCGGGATGCGCAGAGCGCCGCCGGCGTGGCGGCGCTCAAGCGGCAGGCCGTGTTGCGGATCCTGGCGGCGGAAGAACGCCACCTGCCCACGTGCGCCACCATGATCGCGGCGATCCGTGCGGCCATCGCCAAAGCCTAGCGGCCGGAAGCGACTCACGCGGCTTGGCCGCAAATCAAGATGCATCGGCAAAAAGCGGCAAGAACCGCGCGAGAGCGGCAATCCCCGACAAGCGGCGCCTTGCCTGGTGAATTACAATTACATTGCGTTCAAAAACGCATCGATGGCGATCTTTGCCGTGATGGAGCCGCACATGACGCGACAAACGCCTGCAAGCTTCGTCATTGCCGCCACGCTTGCGCTGAGCATCGTGTCCGCCCATGCGGGTCCGTGCGGCGCGGACATTGCGCAGTTCGAGAACACCATACACAATTCCGCAAGCAAGCCGGACGCCGGCCCGATGGGGCCGCAAACGATCGGCGCACAGCTCGGCCATGAGCCGACGCCGGCTTCGCTGAAGCAAGCCGAGGACGAAGCTTAAGCAAGATTCGAGGCCACGTTGGGGCGCGCCAAGACGTTGGATGCGCAAGGCAAAAGCGCTGAGTGCGCGCGGGCTCTCAGCGATGCCAAGCTGATGTTCCACGTTCCCTGAAGGAGAGTCGCGGCGCGGCGAAGCAGTCTGGCGCTTGGCAGACGGTCCGGTACCGTCTTACTCCGACCGAGTTTGCACTCCTTGACGCATTTTTTATTTTTACCCGCGCGAATCTCGTTTCATACTGTGACGGCAGCAGGACGAGTCGCGAGCGGCTCGGACCGCGGCACTGCGAGACGCCCCAGCGGCGGGAGCGCGCAGGCCGACCTGCGACGTGGAGGAGTCGAAGCGAGAAACCAACGCCGTGGCCGGGACAACCAGAAGGATGTTCCCATGTCCGGAATGCTTGCTCGGCGGCTTGTCGCCGGCGCGGTTCTCTTCGTCGCTTCGGATGCCCTCGCCCATGACAGTTGGATCTCGCGCGGCGGGCTGCGCAATCCCGCGGGTGAGTGGTGCTGCGGCGAAGGCGACTGCTTCGTGGTGCCGAACGCGCAAGTGAGCGTCAGCCAGGCCGGCTATCGGCTGTTCAGCACCGAGACGGTGCCGTTCAGCGAGGCGCAGCCTTCGCCCGATGGCGCCTATTGGCGCTGCAAGCGGCCCGACGGATCGCGCCGCTGCTTCTTCGCGCCGCCGCCGACCGACTAGGCGTCGCCCCGCGCGTGGCTGCTGGAGTCCTTTCCGTGGCGGGATCCGGCGGAATGGGCCGCCCCCGCGAGGCGTGATCCACGCCGGACGCTGCCCTAACACCTTGAATTTACGCCGTTTCGTCGGCGTGTAACGTTGATAATGGCATTAATTCCTAGCCGACTTTGAGGTTGGGTGGCGGCGCCCGCAAAATGATAGCCTCCGGGGCGATCCCCTGCCCCAGCCACAGCCGCCGGACCCCATGACCCGTCCTCCGATCACGCGCCTGCAATTCCTCCGCTACCTCCTGTGCCCGCCGCTCTACGTCATGATCTTCCTGATGGTGAGCGAGGCGCTGCTCTCGGCGTCGACCACCTA
Organism: Xanthobacteraceae bacterium; assembly: GCA_036270895.1. Classification (GTDB taxonomy): domain Bacteria; phylum Pseudomonadota; class Alphaproteobacteria; order Rhizobiales; family Xanthobacteraceae; genus JAVDCA01. Next base: position 539 of record DATBBS010000613.1, on the reverse strand, counting down.
CCTGGTGATCCGGGCCGGGCGCGATGTCGCCGCCGAGTCCTTCCTCACCGTGGATCTGCTGTGGATCATGGGGGTGCAGTCCGCGGCCTATCTGGCGGGCGCGCTGAGCTGGTTCTTCGCCGAGCAGGCGGGCTTCCACGCCTTCGGCCGCTATATGATGACTTTCGCGCGCGACAATCGCGAGCACACGCGGCTCCTGGCCGACAAATCCGCGCGCGAGCAGGTCGAGCCCTTCCTGACCAGCACGACCTTCTACAACATCTTCAACATCATGTATGAGCTCGAGTCGCAGCTCAAGCTGCTGCTCGGACTCGTCTTCAATGCGGCCGTGCTCGGCATGGAGATCGACGGCGGCCTGCCCGCGGCCTATGGGGCGGTCTTCGCGATCCTGATGACGCTGCAGTGGACGCTGCGCCGGCGCGTCGCGGGCATCTATCTGGAGAACCAGCGCCAGAACAACCGCGTCATCGCCCATGGCTATACGGCCTGGGACAATGTCTTCACCGGCAACCGCTACAATCTTCACCTCTGGCTGCGCG
>DATBBS010000612.1:0-14123 GCA_036270895.1 Xanthobacteraceae bacterium | reverse complement strand
GGCGTCGACGCCAGCGTGCTTGAGAAAGGCGAGCACCTCCATATGGCTCGACGATCCCGTGGTCGAGAAGCCAATCGTCCTGCCGCCGGCGTCCTTCATGCTTTGCACCGGCGAATTCGCCGCCACATACCAGAACTCGCTCGATCCGGTGGATGCGTTGCCGATGACGCGCAGCGGCGCGCCCTTGGCAAAGGCAGCCATCACCGACGTGGTGCCGAGGCCGACGCCGATTGCGACGCTGCCGGAGATCACCGCCTGCTGGGTTTCGCCGCTGCCCTGGGTATAGAGAATCTCGAGCGCGACGCCGTGCCGCTTGAAGAAGCCGGCCTCCTGACCGAGCTCGGCGGCCGCGGTCTCCCAATTGCCGCGCGCCCCGACCGCGAGCTTGATCGCGTCGTCCGCAAGGGCGGCGCTTGCGATGACCGAAAACGCGAACGCAACAGCAGCGGTTTTCATCGCGTGAGCCTGTCACTTCTTCCGCATCGCCAGCACGCGATCCACCATCTCGCCGGCGACGCCGAGATAGTTGGCGGGGTCGACCAGCTTGGCCAGCTCCGCGCGATTCATGTGCTTGGCGATCTCCTTGTCCTCGGCCAGGAGATCGAGCAGCGGCCGGCCGCTCGCGATCACCTTGCGGCAGATGTCGTAAACCAGGTCATGCGCGTATTGCCGTCCGAGATGGGGCCCAAGCCCCATCATGACGGCCTCCGACACGATCAGCCCGCGCGTGATGTCGAGATTGGCGCGCATCTTCTTCTCGTCGACCTGCAGGCCGGACAGCAGGAAGCGGGTCTGGGCCAGCGCGCCGGCCGAGAGGGCGAAAATCTCGGGCAATACGATCCACTCGATCTCCCACGGCCCGGTCGCGCGCTCGTGATCCTCCACCATGGCGTCGAGCAGCGCCGCGACGTGCTGGCGCACCACCGAGGTGAGCGCCGTGATGTAGACCGAGGAGATCGGGTTGCGCTTCTGCGGCATCGTGCTCGACGAGCCACGGCCTTCGTGGAACGGCTCATACACTTCCTCGACCTCGGTCTGCATCATCAGCTTCACGTCGAGCGCGATCTTGCCGCAGATTCCGGTGACGAGGCCGAGGAAGCAGCCGACCTCGGCAATGCGGTCGCGCACCGTGTGCCAGGCGATCTCGGGCTGCGCCAGCCCGAGCTCCTTGGCGAGCTCGGCCTGCACCTTGAGACCGTCCTTGCCGAGTGACGACAGCGTGCCGGCGGCGCCGCCGAACTCGAACACGAACACGCGCGCCTTGAGCTCCGCGAGCCGCTGCTTGTGCCGCTCGAACGCGGCCAGAACCGTCGCCATCTTGTAGCCGAAGGTGATGGGCACCGCCTGCTGCAGATTGCTGCGGCCCGCCATCGGGGTGTCACGATATTTTTTGGCGAGCCCGGCGAGCGCGTCCGAGATGCCGTCGATCTCCTGTTCGATCAGCGCCAGGCCTTCGCGGATCTGCATCACGGTGGCGCTGTCGGTGATGTCCTGGGTGGTGGCGCCCCAGTGGCACCATTCGCCGAGCCCGTCGGGGCACAGGCCCACCAGCTGCTGCACCACCGGCAGCACCGGATAGCCGATGCGCTCGGTCTGGGTCTTGACCTTGGCGATGTCGATCTCCTCGACCCGGCAATGCCTGACGATCTCGTCGCAGGCCTTTTGCGGAATGATGCCGAGCCGGGCCTGGGCGCGCGCGAGCCCCGCCTCGAAGTCGAGATATTTCTGAATCCGGTTCTCGTCGGAGAACACGCGGCGCATCGCCTCGGTCGAGAAGATGTCGCGGAAGACGGCGGAGTCGATGGCGGTCGCACTCATTATCCGTGAGCCTTTCTGAGCCGGAAGGAGACAAGCGCCGGCGCGCCCGGCGAAAGCATTTAGCGGATTGCCGGCGCAATTGCGACCGCGCGCGACGGGCAGCTTCGGGCATTGCATGCGCAAGTGAAATAATCCAGTCTTCGCTCAACGGTTGATCGGCCTCGCCGCCGGTCCCGCGGGCGGCCGATCATCGCGGCTGTGATGACGACGGAAAATCCGCCCAGGTCGCGCAGGGGAGCGGATCATGCTGAAGCGGATCTGGTTGACGCCGCCATTGGGGTTCGGGCGGGTGGGCGGATCGCCGACGCCGAGCGACGCCTTCATGTGGGGCCACAGCGATCTGACGCCGCAGGGCAGCGGGCGAACCACGCTGGCGCCCGCCGAGACCATCAACCTCGACCGCGACGGGATTGCGACCCGCGTCGCCAACGACCGGATCGTTTTTCGCGACCGTCAGGGAATTCGTCCGGTCTGCCCCTATTACGAGCTGCACGGGACTTGGCGCGAAGGCGGACGGGACGTATCGCAGCCGATCACCAAGGCGGTGCTGGACAAATTCGGCATCAGGCTGCGCGACATTTCCTGGCGCATCCATTGCGCCCAGCTCAAGGCGTTCCATTACACCTATGACGAGGCCGACCGCATCGACGCAGTCCTGCAATTGCGCGGCGACGATACGCAACGGCATACGCTCGAAGGCCGCTCGCCCGCCAAGGCGCGACAGCCGCTGGTGCCAAAGGGAGCTTTCGTTCCGCTTGGCGCCGTCCAGATCGCGCGGCCGAGCCTGGACTATCCCGAGATCCGTATGCGCTTCTATGCGCCGCCCGGGCTCACCTTCGGTCCGACCAATATCGACGAACGAATCAAGAGGGCGACCCGCAAGCTCCCGGACAACATCGAATGGCGGGCGCTCAAGCTGCCCGCCGAACGAAAGATCCTCAATCCGAAATCGAGCTGGGCGACTTACGTGCTCGAGCGCTCGAAGCTCGGGCCGTTCCACGGCACCGACGCCCGCAATTACCCGCGGCCTTTCCGCGACAACGATGCGCGCAACTATCCCAACATGCTGTTCGCGTTCCTGCTGGTAGGGCCGAACGAAAACGACGCCGAGCACCATGCCCTCGGCCTCGTCGACGACATCAGCGACGGCGTCATTTCCTGCACCCTCAAGGCCGGCAGCCGCAAGCTGACAGCCACGGCGCGCATCGTCGTCGGACCGCCGGATTTCGGCCCCGCCAGCAGGCCCCCGATCTCGCTCGCCGACAACCTCGCCGACCGCACCAAGCGCGCGGAGGCGCGTCGGAAATCCGCATGGACGCTCGACGAGCTGCGCGACATCGTCCACGACATCTTCGAGCGCGCCTTCGAGACCTCCGACCTGATCAACAAGGACTACCAGAACTGGCGCTGCCGCGACGAAAACCTCGGCACGCTGGCCGATCTCGGCAAGACCTCCGCCTATGACCGCGACGACGTCGATGCCATGCTGTGGGAGGACATCACCGCCAATACCGCAGCGGTGAGCGCCGGCAAGGAAAGCCCGTCGCATCTGTCCGAGGGCGGCGAGCGCAAGCATCGACGCTACGCGGCCGTGGAATATCTGGAAATGCGGTTCCGCGAGAATCCCGGGCTGTTCGAGGCCTGGATCCGCCGGCCGCTCGATCCCAACCCCTATTTCGACAGGCGCATGCCGGCGCTGATGCGTGGGTCCGACAGCAGGCCGTGGCATCTCACGCGCCGGCAATGGGAGCTGGTTCGTCTGTGGATCGACAAGCTGCGGACCAGCGGACCGCGCCGCAAGCCTGCCGCGTCGTCCAGGTCTTCCGGACGGGCGACATGACGACACACGACGCGCCCGCGGACGACGTCGCCATGCGCGACATGACATCCGAGCTTCGCATCATCGACAGCGCGCTCGGCCGGCATCTGTTCGTGGTCGACGGCAGCCGCATCTACGATATTCCGGACGGCACCGACATCGCGGCGCTCGAAGGGATTTTCGCCGATATCGTGCCGGCTGACCGCCGCCGCATCGACGACGCGCCGCTGGCGCCCCCGCCGCTGCAGTCGCTGTCGCTCAATCTGGCGCAGGCCTGCAACATGGGCTGCTCCTATTGCTACGCCGACGAAGGCAAGTTCGGCAAGCGCGCCCGCATGATGCCGCTCGAGGTGGCGCAGGCGGCGGTCGACCGGCTGATGCAGGAGGCCGCGCCGCGCGCCGACCTCCTGGTCGGGTTCATGGGCGGCGAGCCGTTCCTGCACCGCGCGCTGCTGCGCGAGATCGTCCCTTATGCGTGCACGCAGGCGCGCCGCACCGGCCGCACGGTGCGATTCTCCGTCACCACCAACGCAACGCTCCTCACCGACGACGACGTGCGCCTGCTCGCCGATCACGACTTCCAGGTCGCGGTCAGCATTGACGGGCCAAAGGCGCTCAACGACGCGCAGCGGCCGCTCAACGGCGGCGGCAGCGCCTATGAGCGGGTCCTGGCCGCGCTGGGACGGTTTGATCGCCTCGGCCGGCCGCGCCATCTGTCGGCGCGCGCCACCGTGACGCCCGCGGGCGGGCCGCTGCTGCCGATCCTCGATCATCTGGTTGCGCTCGGCTTCGACTCGGTCGGACTGAGCCCCGTCCTGGTGTCGCCCGATCCGCGCCTCGGCTTCACGTCGGCGGATTTCGACCGCTTCCGTGACCATATGATTGATTGCGGGACCAAGGCCAAGCGCGCCATTCTGGCGCGCGAGCGCTACCCGTTCAGCAATTTCGAGACTGCGCTGCACGAGATCCATCGCGGCAGCCACCGGCCCTATCCGTGCGGCGCCGGCGCCGCCTATCTCAGCGTCGACGTCGACGGCGGCCTCTATGCGTGCCACCGGCTGGTCGAGGACGAGCGCTTCGCCATGGGGAACGTGCGCTCCGGCAGCGATCTGGCGCGCCGCGCCGCGCATCTCGCCGAGCGTCACGTGCATCGCCAGGAGCCGTGCCGCAGCTGCTGGGCGCGCTATCTGTGCGGCGGCGGCTGCTATCACGAGGTCGACCGCCGCGGCCGCATCGCCTGCGACTATATCCGCGGCTGGCTCGCCTTCTGCATCGCCGGCTATGCCGAGATATCGGCGCAAGCTCCCGGATATTTCGCCGCTCCCGAGCGGCACTACCCGTCCAAGGCGCGCGCCATTCGTGTCGAGGTCATGCCATGAGCAAGAATCCTCTCAAGCCGATGAAGCTTTTTCCGCGCAACCTGACGGCGCGCGCCGAGACGGTCGTGCGCGGCAACCCGGTCACCACCCGGCCGGAAAGCGGCGTGGAGAATTGCTGGCCCGGCCTCGAATTCGATCAGCGCAATCTGGAGAAGGTGTTCTTCCCGGGCCTCACCTTCGAATATCACGACGAGCGCGGCACGATCCTGCGCGAGGTCGCGCCCGGCGGACCCGGCGCCAAATTCTTCAGCAAGCGCGATATCGACCAGGGCGTCTATCTCGCCTTCGTGCAGGGCAACATGCTCGAGCGTTCCGAGGACACCACGCCGATCCAGCAGGTGTTCTCCTTCATGCCGCCCGCCGCCATGGAGAACTGGCGGGTGGTCCGCGATTTCGAGCCCGGCCCGGTTGCGGTCGCGCTCTGCGACAAGACGATCTACGACCTGGTCCTCGCCAACTTTTATGCACCCGACGAGATGGCGGCCATGTTCGCCCGGCGCAAGGACCGGCGCGAGGGAGATTTCGTGCTGCTGTTCGGCAAGCGCGCCGACTATCTGACCGCGGACGGCGTCATCGATCCGGTCCTGGTCCCGCCCGGCAATCTGACGCGGAGCATGTGCTCGCCGTGGCAATACGACTTCACCGATTGCGGCTGTTTCTTCTGGGCCTCCAACAAGCCCGACATGGTGGCGAGCGCCGACCAGCCGCTGCAGATCCTCAACTTCCAGCGCAAGAACCGCTCCATCGACGCGGCGCGTCAGCCGACCGACTGGCTGCTCAAAGACCGGGGCGCCTGGGACGACGTCAACATGCTCGGCCATGTCGATATCATCCAGCATTTCGACAAGCTCAAATTCGTGATCGCCGGACATGAGACCGACGATTACGTTCCCGTCACCACGATGGCACCCGGCCCGCGGCTGCTGACGCGTCGCGAAGTGATCAACCGGCTCAAGATCCTGGCGACGGTCGAGCACGCGCTGTGCGTCGAGTATCTGTATGCCTACTATTCGCTCAAGCTGTCGTCGCGATCGGTGCCGCATCAGGAGCCGTGGCAGGAGCCGGCCCGTCCGGCGCGCGAGTCGTCGGTCGAGGCCCGCATCTTCACCGCATCCGACGAGGTGCTGCGGGTGGCGATCGACGAGATGCGGCATTTCCGCTGGGTCAACGAGATGCTGATCGAGTTCAAGCAGCCCTGGGTGCTCGACCGCGCCAAGGTGATCGGCATCGATTTTCCCGGGCAGAAAGGCTTCAAGCAGCCGTTCGGGCTCAAGCCGCTCACGGCCGCTCAGCTCGACTGGTTCATCAAGGTCGAGAAGGCGAGCCCCCACCACGACAATCCGAGCACGATCGACGGGATGTACACCCTCATTCTGCGCAGCATCGAGCATGGGCCGGAATTCGCCAAGGACAAGGAGCGGCGCGACCGCCTCGCGCAGTTCGTCCAGATGATCATCGCCGAGGGCACCGACCATTATCACCGCTTCACGCGCGTCAAGGACGCGCTCGATGGCCTGCCCGAGAGCGCCTATTTGCGGGTGAAGTCCGGCCCCAAGCGCGCCGCCGCCGGATCACCCGAACGCATCTTGCAGGATACCGCCGACGCCTCCTACGCGGTGCTGCTGCACGCCCTCGATTACGTGTTCCAGCAGGACACGCATCAGCGCGGCGAGCTGCTCGAGGCGGCGCGGCGCGCGATGTACAATATCGATGCGGCCTGCCGGCTCCTGTCCGAGCGCAACGCCGGAGCGATGTTCCGGTTGCCGGTGGCGGCCGCGGCTGCCCGCAAGGGCCGTCCCAGAAGCGCGCACAGCGTCGGCGATCCGTTGCGGCCGCAGATTCAGCGGCTGCGCAACAGCGGCCGCCGCGATCTTGCGAGCCTCGCCGATCGCATGGAAAGCAAGCTCGCCGACCTGACGTCGACGCTCGACGCCGCCAAGACCGCGTCGCAACGGCCGGCGTGACGCGTCGCCGACCACGCGTTCTCGTTCGTGGCGACGGGCTCGCCGGCATCACGGCTGCGAAGCTATTGCGCGATCGCGGCGCCGAGGTGCGCATCGTCGCCGGGCCGCGCCGGCCGGGCCGCATCGTCGCGATCCCGATCGAGACGCTGCGGCTCGCCGCCGACCTGTTCGAGGTCGAGTTCGCGGCGCTGCAGATCGGCGCAAGGGTGGAGCGGCGGCGGGTCGACTGGGCGGCGGGGAGCGCCGCCACGGTGGCGCAGGTCGCGTTCGTCTGCGACATCGCGGACTTCGCCGCCGCGCTGGCGCGGCCGCTGCGGGATGCCGGCTGCCTCGCTGTCACGGCCGACGATGACGCCGACTGGATCCTCGAGGCCTCCGGACGCCCCGCGCGCGACGCCCTGCGGGCCGGACAGCGCGTCGGGCAATTCGCGCGCGTCGCCGGCATGGCGTGCGAGCCTTCGATTGCCGTCACGGCGACCTCGAGGGGCTGGGTTTTTGCGGCACCGCATCCGGCCGGTGGGCTGGCGGTGCTGTTGGCATCGCCGTCCGCCGCGCGCGCCGCCGCCAGCCGCGACGACGTGGCCGACCGGCTCGTCGAAGCGGGTTACGTCATATCCGCGGGCGACGTCGCCGAGATCGGGCAACCCGAATCGATCGCCCCGGCGCTGGCGCAGACGCCGCACGCCGAGGCTCGCCTCACGGTCGGCGACGCCGCGCTCGCGCTCGATCCGCTGCGCGGTGACGGCGCCGGATTTGCCCTCCGGGGCGCGCTGCTGGCGCAGGCCGTGCTCGCGGCGGTCGAGCGCGGCGAGGACCGCGAGCGCTGCCTCGGTCACTATGCGGGACGGCTGCGCGCCGTCTTCGCGTCGCACCTGCATGGCTGCGTGCCGCATTATCGCGCGGCGCGCCACGCCGCGGTCTGGCGGCACGAGGTCGCCGTCATGGAGGCGCTCGCGCGGCGTCTGGCCGTCGACTCCTTCGGCTTTCGCGTGCAAGGGCGCGATCTGGTCGCGATGCCGGACGCCACGCAGCCGCACGCCACGCCGTGAAGGGCGTCCTCAGCCCAACCAGCGGATCGCGACGATCGCCGCCGCCAGCATCGCGATGACCAAGAGCCAGCCGAACACGATGGTGAGGAATGCCCGGCGCCCCATATGGGCGCGTCTCGCGCGGCCTGACGGCGGGGACGGACGGCGGCTCACCGGCAAGCCAGCCCCACGATCGAACCTCCACCGTGGTGTTTCGCGCCGACGGGCATCGCCGCTCGTCGTGTGGTCCGAGGCAGAGGGCCACGCATGGCCGAGCAAATCCTGCAACGTCACGGCACGCAGACCCTTGTGACCTTGTTTTTCGACCCGACCGCCGCCATCTCGTTGCGCGGGCGGAGGATGCGGGAGGAAGCGCCGTGATGATTAACGCTGGCCAAGAATTGTCAATCGAAAGGCCCGTCTTTAGAGGAATTATAGTTTAGACCGCGACACGTATTCTTGGGCCGATTCAAAGGATGCGCCGCAATACTTAGATTAGAATAAATTGAAAGTAGCATTTCCTTTTGCAATAGGCTGCAGGCTGGTTTATCTGACCCTACCCCGTGTCCGAGGAATGTCCGCCGTCATGATCGTGTGCTCCTGCAACGTCCTCTCCGATACCCAGGTCCGCGCCGCCGTCGCGGACGCGACGCCGCGCTCGGCGGCCCAGGTCTATGGTTGCCTTGGATGCAGCCCGCAATGCGGACGTTGCGCCAGCACGATCCGGCGCATCATGGATGAAGCTCTCGGCCCCTGCCCGGAAAGTGGTTGCTGCCAGGCCGCCGACGGCGCCTGATCGCCGAGGATCTGCGCGCCCGGACGGGCCAAGATCATCATCGGGCAGCGGCGCCCCAATTGTTACCGCCAAGTCATCAAGCGGTTAGCTGCAGGCCACGTAGGTGAACGCCGGCCAACACCGCAGGTCACGCCTCGTTCAGGCCGCGCGGAATATTGTCATCGCACCATCGGTTGATGTTTCAACCGGACCAATGAAGCGAGCCCGATCCGGCTCGGCTCCTCGGTGGAGGCGATCATGACGCACGTGTATTTCCATTGCTCCAATGCGGACCAGCTCATCCTGGATCCGCGTGGGATCGACGTCGAGGATCTGGCCGAGGCCCATCAGCGCGCGCAGGGCGTCATCCGTGCGTTCGTGGACAGCAACAGCCCGGACGATTGGCGCGCCTGGAGCCTGCATGCCAGAGACGAGGAGGGCGAGGAGCTTTTCCTCATGTCCTTCGCCTGCGTGGTTGGGCCCCTGCATTGAGGTGCGGCACCATGTCCTGCGTGTTTGCGTCTTCCAAGTTCATGTCGGCCGCGTCATCGCTTCCACGATCGGCGTTGCGAGCGCTGGCGTTGGGCGGCTGGCCCGGTGACGTCATCAGGGTCTGGCGGCTTCGGGTGCGCCGGCTGCACGATCCCTACCGGCCGGAACTGCATTACATGCGCGGCCCCGGCCCGAAGTGGCGGGAAAAGAACCGGCGCGAGGGCGACCGGCGGCTCTGATCACGGTATTTCATCATCGGTGTTGTGACGGCTTCTTGATCTTATGACGGCTTGCGCCGTTCGGAACCCATGGCCTAGGCTGCGAAGTCTGTGATTTTACAGGGAGTCGGCCATGAAGGGTGACGCCAAGGTCATCGAATACCTCAATCGGGCGCTTCGCCATGAGCTGACCGCCGTCAACCAATACTGGCTGCATTACCGGCTGCTGGAGAACTGGGGATACCAGGTCCTGGCCAAGAAATGGCGCAAGGAATCGATCGAGGAGATGGAACATGCCGACAAGCTCGTGCATCGCATCATTTTCCTCGACGGCTTTCCCAACATGCAGGTGCTCGACCCGCTTCATATCGGGCAGACCGTCAAGGAGGTGCTCGACTGCGACCTGGCGGCCGAGATGTCGGCGCGCGCGCTCTACGAGGAAGCCGCCACCCACAGCCACGCCGCCAAGGACTACGTGACGCGCGATCTGTTCGAGAAGCTGATGCACGATGAGGAAGAGCACATCGACTTCCTCGAAACCCAGCTCGATCTGGTGGCCAAGCTCGGGCTTGAGCTCTACGCCCAGCACCATATCGGCGAGGCCGACGAGAAGGACTGACCGCGCCCGGGCGCGAGGCTCTTCCCGCCGGAGCCGATAGTTCCCTGTTTCCAACGCAGGGCACATGCGGTTCGGCATTGCGCCCGATTCCCGACATCCCGCCGCCATGATGGGCGCGGCGGCGCACATTCCAGGGAAGTTACAGAAAAAGCACACCGGATCACGCTTTGCGCATCCGCGCTTGTGTCGGCAGGACGGGCTGCTAGCTTGTCGTGGGGCTCAGGAGTCGCGTCACGCCACGGCGGACGGTCGGCTGGGATCGGGTGTTCTCCTTTAGGTTCGAAAGACGCCATATGCGTTTGCGTCGGTTCTCCGTATCGGGGGCAGGACGGGATCGCGCGCGCCGGATCGTGCGCGTGCTCGGCAGCCTGTGTCTGGCGCAGGCCCTCGGTGGATGCTTCCTGCATACGGAAAATCCGGATCCGGCCCTCGACATTCCAAACTCCTACGTGGCCGCCAAAAAGGGGCCCGAATCGGCGCAGCCCGCCCTGGACTGGTGGCGCGGATTCGGCTCGCGCGAGCTCACGCTGCTGATGGAGGAGGCGCAGACCGCCAATCTCGACATCGCGGCCGCGGTCGCCAGGATCCTGCAGGCGGATGCGCAGGTGCGGATCGCCAACGCGGCGCTGCTGCCGGTGCTCGATGCCAATTTCACCGCAACGCGCACGCGCACCCCGACCTTGGGCGGCGTCGGCGGTGGCGTCGCCCGCGGCGGCGGATCTCCGGTGAGTTCGCTCTACAATCTCAATCTGAGCGCAAGCTACACGCTCGATTTGTTCGGCCGCAATCGCGCGACGCTGCTGGCGACGGACGAAACCGCGATCGCAACCCGCTTCGACAAGGAGGTGATCGCCCTCACCACCCTGTCGAGCGTCGGCAACGCCTATTTTCTGGTGCTGGATTCGCAGGACCGGCTGAAGATCGCGCGCGACAACGTCACCGCCGCGAGCCGGATCCTCAAGCTGATCGTCCAGCGCCAACAGGCCGGGACGGCGTCGCAGCTCGAGGTCTCCCAGCAGGAAAGCCTGGTCGCGACCCAGCGCGCCTCGATTCCCCCGCTCGAGATCGCACTGCGCCAGAGCGTGGTGGCGCTGGCGGTCCTGGTCGGGCGCACGCCCGAGCACTTCACCGCGGCGGGCGGCAGCGCGTTCCGCATCAAGTTGCCGCGGGTGGCGCCCGGCCTGCCGTCGGAATTGCTCACCCAGCGGCCGGATATCCGTTCGGCCGAGGCGAACCTGCGCTCGGCGAATTTCAGCGTCGAGTCGGCGCGCGCCGCCTTCTTTCCGACCATCTCGCTCACCGGCGAGACCGGCTTCCAGAGCCTTGCGCTGCGCTCGCTATTCGGGCCGGGGGCGTGGTTCTACACCATGGCGGCGAATGCGACCCAGCCGATCTTCCACGGCGGCCAGCTGACCGGCCTGCTCGAGCAGGCGCAAGGCCGGCAGCTGGAACTGCTGCAGACCTACCGCAAGACGGTGCTCACCGCTTTCAGCGACGTCGAGCAGGCGCTCATCGCGGTGCAGCAGAACGCGATTCGCGAGCGCCTGCAGAACGAGGTGGTGCGCACGTCGCGGCAGGCATTCGAGGTGTCCGAGCAACGACTGGAGCAAGGCACGCTCGATATGGTCACCTTGACCCAGACCCAGCAAACGCTGTTTGCGGCGCAAGACCTTCTCGCCCAGGTCCGGCTTCTGCGTCTGCAGGCGATCCTCAGCCTGTACCAGGCGCTCGGCGGCGGCTGGTCGCCGGCCGATCTCGCCGCGATCCCGCCGGCCACGGTCGCGCCCAACTGACCTGCCCGGAGGCAGATCGGCGTTGCCCCGATGGCCGAAAGGGTGCATCTTCCGGCCGCCATGCGGTTTTGCGTGCCATATTGGATCACATTGATATTATTTAATGATCCGGAAAGACCGCGGAGATGTCACGAGTCGGAACATCGCCGTGGCCGGGGGTGTTGATGTGCGGCGTCGAGGACCGCGTTCGGCCGTGTGCGGCCGTGTTAAGCTCGCCCCTTTGAGGCTGTGACCGGCGGCGGGGCCCGTTCCTTGTCGGCGGCCGCGGTACCCGGTTCGGGCAGATCCTGTACGGTGCAAGATGGACGATCGTACCAAGACGGACCACAAGGCTTGGCCCGCGCCCCAGACGCGGCCGACCTTGCCGCCGCCTGCCGGGAAACCGGCGCGGCGGCAGCGGCGCCCTGTGGTGGTCGGCATCATCGTGGTTCTGCTCGTCGCCGCGCTCGCATGGTGGTTGCGCCCGCAGCCCGTGCCCCCCTCGCCCGGCCGCGGCGGCATCGTGCCTCCGGTCTCGACCGCCGCGGTGCAGACCGGCAACATCAACGTCACGATCAACGCGCTCGGAACGGTCACGTCGCTCGCGAATGTGACGATCAAGAGCCAGATCAGCGGACAGCTGGTCCGCATCGCCTTCACGGAAGGCCAGACCGTCAAAAAGGGCGACCTCCTGGCCGAAATCGATTCGCGCCCCTACCAGCTCGCCCTCGCCCAGGCGCAGGGGGCGCTCAAGCGCGACCAGGCTCTGCTGCAGGCCGCCCAGCTCGACCTCGAGCGTTACCAGAAACTGGCACAAACCAACGCAATTCCCCGCCAGCAGCTCGACACCCAACAGGCCCTGGTGCTGCAGGACCAGGGCAACGTGCTTTCGGATCAGGCGCAGATCGACACCGCCCAGCTCAACATCACCTACTGTCACATCGTTTCGCCGGTGGACGGCCGCGTCGGGCTGCGCCAGGTCGACCAGGGCAACTACGTCACTGCCGGCGACCCCAACGGCATCGTGGTGGTCACCCAGCTCTCCCCGATCAGCGTGCTGTTCACGACCGCCGAGGACAACCTGCCGGCCATCCTCAAACGCGTGGAGTCCGGCGCCACGCTTCCGATCACCGCCTATGATCGCAGCGGCACCACCAAGATCGCCACGGGCGAGCTCCTGACCTTCGACAATCAGATCGACACCACGACCGGAACCGTGCGGCTGCGCGCCCAGTTCGCCAACGAAAAAAACACCCTGTTTCCGAACCAGTTCGTCAATGTCGAGCTCCTGGTGGACGTCCTGAAAGACGTCGCCGTGATGCCGACCAGCGCCGCCCAGCGCGGCGCGCCCGGCACCTTCGTGTATGTGGTCCAGCCGGACAATACCGTGAAGGTGCGCGTGGTCGAGCTCGGCCCCGTCAATGGCGAGAGCGTCGCGGTGAAAAGCGGCCTCGCGCCCGGCGACCGCGTCGTGGTGGATGGCGCCGACAAGCTGCGCGACGGCATCAAGATCACGGTGCGCGAGCCCGGCAGCACCGATACCCCGCCGGCCCCGGCAGCCGGCACCCGCACCCGGGCGCCGCGCACCCGCTGACAACTGGCGGCCAGGATCATGAGTCCATCGCGCATCTTCATCCTGCGGCCGGTCGCGACCACGCTGCTGATGGCGGCCATCATGCTGTCCGGCATCGTGGCGTTCCAGTTCCTGCCGCTGTCGGCGCTGCCCGAAGTCGATTATCCCACCATCCAGGTGCAGACCTTCTATCCGGGCGCGAGCCCCGACGTGATGACGTCGTCGGTGACGGCGCCGCTCGAGGTCCAGCTCGGCCAGATGCCGGGCTTGAAGCAGATGAGCTCGGTGAGCTCGGGCGGCGCCTCGGTCATCACGCTGCAATTCGACCTGACGCTCAGCCTCGACATCGCGGAGCAGGAAGTGCAGGCCGCGATCAACGCCGCCGGCAACCTCCTGCCCTCCGATCTGCCGGCGCCGCCGATCTACGCCAAGGTGAACCCGGCAGACGCCCCCGTGCTCACCCTGGCGCTGACCTCGAAGACTCTGCACCTGCCGCAAGTGCAGGAGCTCGCCGATACGCGCTTGGCGCAGAAAATCTCCCAATTGCCGGGCGTCGGGCTGGTCAGCCTGAGCGGCGGGCAGCGGCCGGCCGTGCGCGTGCAGGCCGATACCCGCAAGCTCGCGGCCTACGGCCTCAACATCGATGACCTGCGCACCACGCTCGCG
>DATBBS010000611.1:0-16862 GCA_036270895.1 Xanthobacteraceae bacterium | reverse complement strand
GCAAGGTTATGCGCAGAGCTGGGGCGCCTACGGCGGATATTACGGCGGTTATGGCGGCTACGGACGGTACGGATACGCACGCAACTACTATTGGCGATAGCCACCACGTGACCGCGGGGTGATCGTCCCCCACCGGCGGCGGACATGATCAGCAGCCGACTTGCCTGCACCGGCCTCGCCGTCCGGCGGCAGTGACCGACCGGCGTTCTTCCCGCCACTCAACCTGTCCATATCGGCGACGGTCACTCCGCCGATGACCGGCAAGTCACCACGGCCCTCCGTATCCGGTGAACGCGCATCCCCGCGGCGTGACAACACGACGGGGAGGGCGATAGGATCGCACAAAGAAATTTGCGGGAGAAAATGATGCGACCGCTCTATGGCCTGGCCTCGATCGCCCTGCTCGCCCTCGGCGGCGTCTGGCAGGCAGATCGCGCCGGCGCGCAAGACGTCTTTCCGTCGCGCACGGTGAGGCTGGTGGTGCCGGCGGCGGGCGGCTCGACCACCGACACGCTCGCGCGGCTGCTTGCCGACAAGCTTTCCAAGGCGTGGCCGCAGTCGGTTATCGTCGAGAATGTCAGCGGTGGCGCCATGAATGTGGGCGCCGAGCATGTCGCGCGCTCGGCGCCCGACGGCTACACCCTGATGGTGAGCCCGCCGTCGCCCGTCTCGATCAACCACCTGCTCTATCGCGACCTCGGCTACGACACGCGCCAGTTCGTGCCGGTGGCACTGCTCGCCAAGGTCCCCAACGTGCTGGTGGTGCGCAAGGATCTGCCCGCCGGCTCGATCAAGGAGCTGATCGCCTATGGCAAGGCCAATCCGGGCAAGCTGACCTATGGCTCGCAGGGCGCCGGCTCGACCGCGCATCTGAGCGCCGGCCAGCTGGAGGTGCTGGCCGGAATCAAGATGGTGCATGTGCCCTATCGCGGCGCGATGCCGGCGCTCAACGACGTCATCGCCGGACATATCGACATGTTCTTCGACACGCTCACCACCTCGGTGCCGTTCTGGCGCGGCGGCAAGGTCAATATCCTCGGGGTGGCCGATTCGGAGCGCGCGGCCGCCGTGCCCGACCTTCCGACCATCGCGGAATCCGGCCTGCCCGGCTTCCGCTCGATCACGTGGTTTGCGCTGGTGGCGCCGCCCGGCACGCCGGCCGCCGTCGTCGACAAGATCAATGCCGACGTGACCGTGGCGTTTCGCGATCTTGCCGGCAAGCTGCAGGAGCTGCGGCTCGAGCCGATGCCCGGCAGCCCCGCCGAGGCCGCGCGTTTCATCGCCGACGAGACCCGCCTCTGGGGCAAGGTGATCGAGGAAGCCAAGATCACGGCGCAATGATCGCCGCCCGGTCGGCGACGCGCTAGAGCGGGATGACTTTTCTTCGAATCGTCATCCCGCTCCAGCTTATTGTCGGAGCATGGTCTTTTCCGAAAACCGGTGCCCACTTTTCGGGATCATGCTCTAGTCTGGCGGCCGGCAACTGGCAATGACGGGGGAAAGTCCGAATGGCCGCCAAGATGATCCTGACCGGCGACGTCAATCTCATGAATGTCGCCGATCCGGCCGTGCCGTTCGCTCGCGTGGGCGACGAGCTGCGCCAGGCGGACGTCGTGTTCAGCAACCTCGAATGCTGCCTGGCGGTGCCGGCGCGCGGACATTCGGTCAGCAATGAAGGGTTCTTCGCCGACCCGGCCATCGGCGGCGAGGCATTGCGGCACGGCGGCATCCAGGCGGTCGGCATCGCCAACAACGTGCATTACGGCGACGCCCATATCACCGCCTCGATCGCGCGGCTCGACGAGCTCGGCATCGCGCATGCGGGCGCGGGCGCCAATCTGGCGGCCGCGCGCGCCCCGGTGGTGCTGGAGCGCGGCGGCCTGCGGTTCGGTTTCCTGCAACGCAGCTCGGTCTATTGGCCGACCAACCACGAGGCGCGCGAGGACGCGGCGGGCATCGCGGTCATCCGCGGCCACACCGCCTATCATGTGCCGGTATTCAAGACGCGGGTGGGCATGCCGCCGCCCAATCGCCCGGGCGTGCCGCCCGACATCATCACCTGGGCGGACGCGGCCTATCTGCGCGCCTTCACGGACGATATCGCCGCGCTGCGGCCGCAGGTGGATATCCTTGTGGCGTCCTGTCACTGGGGCCTGGGCAAGGACGTGTTGAATTACATGACCGAGATCGCGCACGCCGCGATCGACGCCGGCGCCGACATCGTGATGGGTCACGGGCCGCATTATTCCCTGCCGGTCGGCACCCACAAGGGCAAGGCCATCTTCTACGGTCTCGGCAATCTGTCCTTCGACACCGGCCATGGCGGGCGCAAGCATGGCGACTGGCTCGGCACGCTGGTGCGGGCGACGGCGGGCCGCAACGGAATCGAGGAGGTCGGGTTTGGCTTCGTGCGCCACAACGATCGCAACGAGACCGTCCCGTGCGGCCTGGACAAGGAGGCGGACGAGCTCGCCGACATCGTGGCGCGCAGCGCGCCGCTCGGCGCCCGATTGCGCCGCGACGGCGATCGGGTGCGGGTGGAGAGCGCGGAGTGAGAAGGATGTGCGCTGACCTGAATCATGAATCTTGACAGGCGTTTTTTTGACAGCCCGACCAAACTCGTGTAGGAGAAAATCGATAATCGGAATTGCGCCCGCCGGGAAGCCGCGCGGGCGCTTTGCGTTCAGGCAGTATTCGTCGGATGGAAAGAAATCCGGGTCTTGCGGACCCTTGTCTGTAAATCGCCTGTAGATCGCCTGTATTATCAGGCCGGGCGCCTGTTGATCTTCGTCCAATCCCTGTTTCTTTCACGATATTCCGTCATCGGCGCGCCTGATCTCGCCCAAATTACAGGGAGGGCTGTCCTGTTAGGCATGGTCTTGGGGCGGCGCGCCGGACGATGCCGGCCGGCGCCCTCTGGTCGAGCCGCGCCTCACTCCGGCTTGATATTGGCGTCGCGGATGATCTTGCCCCAGCGCGGGATCTCGCTCCTGATCCGGGCCGCGAAATCGTCAGGCGTCGTCACCACGGGCTCGAAGCCGATGGCGAGCATCCTCTCGCGCACCGCGGGTGACGCCATGATGCGGGCGATCTCGCCGTAGAGCAGGTTGATGATCGGCCGCGGCGTGCCGGCGGGGGCGAGAATGCCCTGCGGCGTATCGTTCTCCTGATTCGGAAAGCCGGCCTCGTTCAGGGTCGGCACGTCGGGCAGCACGCTGGAGCGCGTCTTGCTGGTGACCGCGAGCGCGCGCAGCAACCCTTCCTTGATCGGCGCAGCGGCGGGCGCGAGCGCCGAGAACGACACCGGCGTATGCCCGCCGATCACGGACGCCACCGCCGGGCCGCCGCCGTTGAACGGGATCGCGACCAGATCGAGCTTCAGAGCGAGCCGAAACAGCTCGGCCGACAGATGCGATGGCGTGCCGGTCCCGCCCATGGCGTAGTTGGTGTATTTGCCGGCGCGGATCAGCGCGACGAGCTCCCCGACGCTATGTGCCGGCACCGACGGATTGACCATGATCACGTTGGGGGTCGTCGCCGCGATGGTGATGGGCTCGAAATCCTTGATCGGGTCATAGGGGAGCTTCGGATAAAGCGTCGCGTTGATCATGAAGGTGGAACTCACCACCACCAGCGTATAGCCGTCGGGTGCCGCGCGCGCCGCCAGCGCGGTCCCGATATTGCCGGCCGCGCCGGGATGGTTCTCGATATAGAACGCCTTGCCGAGGTTTTCGGTGAGCTGCTGCGCGATCAGGCGGGCGAACAGATCGCCCGGGCCGCCCGCCCCGAACGGCACGATGATGCGCACCGGACGGCTGGGATAGGGCTCGCCGCCGGTCTGCGCCTGACAAGTGCCGGCGCCCGCGATGATCGCCATGGCGGCCAGGCAGCGGACCCATGCGCGCATCGGATGTCCTCCCGTGCCACGGTCTTATGTTGTGCGCGATTATAGGCGTGTTTTCGCTAAAAAAGGGCGCCCTCGCATCCGGAAGTGTTCTAGGC
Source organism: Xanthobacteraceae bacterium (assembly GCA_036270895.1). Lineage (GTDB taxonomy): Bacteria > Pseudomonadota > Alphaproteobacteria > Rhizobiales > Xanthobacteraceae > JAVDCA01. Next base: position 12,860 of record DATBBS010000611.1, on the reverse strand, counting down.
GGTGAGCACTACCCGACCCGCCACCTTGCCGGCGCGCAGGTCGTCGAGCGCGGCCTGGGCTTGCGCCATCGGGCGTTCGCTGATCGGGATCGGTGCGGAGTTGGACGTGCGCAACAGCGCGATCAGTTCGCGCGCCTGCGCCAGCGTGCCGGTCAGCGCGCCTTCGATCGTCATGGCCTTGATCGGGAACATCGCGACGGCGGTCGTGAAGCTGCCGCCCAGCAGGCCGGTCACCACCACCTTGCCGCCGCGCGCCAGCACGCCGGTCGCAAAGGCGAGCGAGGAGTCGGAGCCGACGAAATCGCAGGCCGCATAGATGCCGCCGGTCGCCGCCAGCACCGCCTTGCGGGCGCCCGGGTCCGCAGGATCGAAGGCGGCGGCCGCGCCCGCCGCCAGCGCGGCGGCGCGCTTGCCTGCATCGATGTCAGCGACGAGCGGCGCAACCGCGAACATGGCGCGCGCGAGCGCCAGCCCCATCGAGCCGACGCCGCCCAGCCCGATCAGCAGCACCGGTCCGCGCCCGGCATGCCCGGCGAGGCGCCGCAACGCCGCATAAGCGGTGAGCCCCGAGCACATGGCGGCGCCCGCGAGCGCCGGCGACAGCGGCGCATAATCGATGAGGTAGCGCGGATGCGGCACCAGCACGTGGCTCGCATAGCCGCCGTCCGCATAGACGCCGAGGTGGCGCGGGGCGGCGCAATTATTTTCCTCGCCGTGCCGGCAGGCCGCGCATTGGCCGCAGCCGATCCACGGATAGATCGCGACCTTGTGGCCCGGCCTGGCGTCCGGCCCGGCATCGGGACCGGCGCGCTCGACGGTGCCGGCGATCTCGTGGCCGAGCGTGAAGGGCAGGGCGCGGCCTTGCGTGATATCGAGCCGCTTGTCGCCGCCCAGCCGAAAATAGCCGTCCTGGATATGCAGGTCGGAATGACACACGCCGCAACGCTCGACCCGCACCAGCGTCTCGCTGCCGCGCGGCTGCGGACAGTCGGCGATGGTTTCGCACAAGGGCGCCCCATAGGCGGTGAGCGATTGGCGCACGAGCTCGGTCATGTGGCGTCCGTCACGGCCCGCGCCAGGGCGGCGAAGCCCGCCACCGGAATATCCTCGGCGCGCGCGGTCTCCGCAATGCCGGCGGCGGCGAGCAGCGGCCGCGGATCGAGGCCGAGCGATTTGAGGCTCTGGCGCAGCATCTTCCGGCGCTGGCCGAAGGCGGCCTCTGTGACGCGTTCGAGGGTGCGCCGGTCGCACGGCTCCGGCGCGGGCCGCGGCACCAGGCGGACCACCGCCGAGGTCACCTTGGGTGGTGGCACGAAGGCGGAGGCCGAGACGTCGAACAGGATCCTGGCCTCGGTGCGCCAGCCGGCCAGCACGGAAAGCCGGCCATAGGTCTTGGAGCCCGGCGGCGCCACGATGCGATCCGCCACCTCGCGCTGGAACATGAGCACGAGCGAGTCATACCAGGGCGGCCACGGCTCCGCGCTGAGCCAGCGCACCAACAGCGCGGTCGCGATGTTGTAGGGCAGGTTGGCGACGACCCGCGCGGGGCCGGCGTTGTCGAGAAACGGCCGTGCGTCGAAGTCGAGCGCGTCGCCGGTGATCACGGTGAGCTGGTCCGGGTAGCGCGCCGCGATCTCGCCGAGCGCCGCCACGGCGCGCGGGTCACGCTCGACCGCGATGACGCGGCGGGCGCCTTCCGCCAGCAGCGCGCGCGTGAGCCCGCCGGGGCCCGGACCGATCTCGACCACGGTAACGCCCGCAAGCGGGCCGCCGGCGCGCGCGATCCGCGACGTCAGATTGAGGTCGAGCAGGAAATTCTGTCCGAGCGATTTGCGCGGCTTGAGCTCGTGACGGTGGATCACCTCGCGCAGCGGCGGCAGGTCGTCGACCGGGCTCATGGCGCCTTTGCGCGCGCCGTGGGGCGCACCGCGGCGGCTGCCGGCGCGCGCGCCAGCCGCGCCGCGAGCCGGATTGCGGCGATCAGCGAGGAGGGGTCGGCGCGGCCGCTGCCCGCGATGTCGAAGGCGGTCCCGTGATCCGGCGAGGTGCGCACGAAGGGCAACCCGAGCGTGACGTTGACCGCGTGGTCGAAAGCCAGCGTCTTGATCGGGATCAATGCCTGGTCGTGATACATGGCGAGCGCGGCGTCATAGGAGGTGCGCGCCGCCGCATGGAACATGGTGTCGGCCGGGATCGGCCCGCGCGCCGCGATGCCCTCCGCGATCAGGCGATCGACGGCCGGCTTGACGATGGCGATGTCCTCCTGGCCGAGCGCCCCGTCCTCGCCCGCATGGGGATTGAGGCCGGCGACCGCCAGGCGCGGCCGTGCGATGCCGAAGCGCTCGCGCAGGTCGCGCGCGACGATCCGGCCGGTACTCGCGATCAATTCGCGGTCGAGCCGGCCCGGCACCTCGGCGAGCGGCAGATGGATGGTGACCGGAACGACCGCGAGTTCGGGCGACCACAGCATCATGACGGGCTGCGCCGCGACGCCGGTCGCCTCGGCGGCGAGCCGGGCGAGGAATTCGGTGTGTCCCGGCTCGGCGAAACCGGACCGATAGAGCACGTTCTTGGCGACCGGGTTGGTGACGACGGCGGCCGCGTCGCCCGCGATCACGTCGGCGACCGCGCGGCGGATCGCCGCGATCGCGGCCGGCGCGCTCGAGGCGTCGGGGCGGCCGGGCTCGGCCGCAATCGCAAGATCGAGCTCCACCACCGGAAGCGCCGTCGCGAAGACGCCCGCGGCTTCGCCCGGCGCGACCGATCGCATCGGCAGCGACAGGCCGAGCCGCTCCGCCCGGCGGGCGAGGAAGACCGTATCCCCGATGAGATAGAAAGGCGGCAGCGAAAGCTCGACGCGGCTCCGCCATACCGCGATCGCAATATCAGGTCCGATCCCGGCGGGCTCGCCCAGCGTGAGCGCCAAAACTCGCGGCGAGGATCGCGGCACGGCGCGTTATTTGACCTCGATCATGGCGCCGCTGCGCAGGATCTTGAGATAGCGCTTGGATTTCGCCTGGAATTGCTCCTGGAACATCTCGTCGCGCACCTCCCGCTTGGCGGCGGCGTCGAGCCGGTTCTCCTTCTTGGCGCAGAGCGCGAACATCTCGATTCCCTGCGCGGTGACCTCCGGATTGGTCAGCTTGCCGACCGAGGTATCCTCCAGGATCTTGCGCAGCGCCGGGGCGAGGTCGGCGGAAGTCTTGACGATCTGCTCGCGCACGGCGACGTCGCGCAAGGCGCGCGCGAAAGCGAGGCCGGTGTCGCAATTCTGGAAACGGATGCGCAACGCCTCGGCGTCGCGCTTGCGGGCTTCGACCACGCCCTCGGGCGAGCCGCTCGGCACCACGAACAGGACCGGGCGCAGGCTGTACTCGTAGCCGACCTCGTTCTTGTCGTCTTTCTTGCTGCTCTCGAGTTTGTCGGCGACGTCCTTTTCGCGAATTTGGAAGGCCGACTGGAACTTGCCGCGCACCATCTGCTGCCAGACGATATCGGCGCGAATGCGCGACTTCAGGGTGAGAGCGTCGACCCCGCCATGCGCCAGCGCCTGGGTGAGCTGCTGGGGGGTCATATGCATGCGCTGGCCCATGGCGGCGTAGGCGGTCTCCACCTCGGCGTCCGTCACTTCCATCTTGTAGCGCTGGCCGACCTGAACCTTCAGCTTCTCGTCGATCAGCTCCTCGATGACCTCCTGGCGCGCCGGCGTCTTGTGGGTCGCCAGGCTGGTGAATTTGCTGCGTTGCTCGATGTCGTAGGTGGTGATGGGAGATCCGTTGACGATCACCACCACCTGCTGGGCCGAGGCGGGCTGCGACAGCGCCAGGGTTGTCGCGAAGGTCAGCGCAACGGCGAGGCGGCGCAGGGCCGCCGACGTCATCATCTTGTCCCGCATCGGAGTATTCATCGCATGACGGGGCTTGCCCCGATCCCTTGTTTGGCCTCGATTGCACGGCCTTGAGCATTTCGGGCGATACGAACACCGCGTCGCCAATGACGCCGGTTCCACAACGCCCCGCGGTCCGATCCAGGCGGAACGCACCATGGCTGCGCCCGGCGTCCGGATGGATCGGTCCCGTCTAAATTCCTCTAGGCCGCAACCTTGGCAAGATTACCGCTCAAAACTTCGTCTCCCATGCGTCGGCCTGCGACCTATTGCATCGCGGCCCCGCCGGTTCCGCCGATCGTGCGCAGGCTCATCTGCAGCATGACCGTGTTGTTCGCCGTGATATTGCCGTTGATCGTGAAATCGCCGATGTAATTCAGGCTCAACATGTAGCAGTCGTCGATATAGCCGAGCCCGATGCGGGTCTGGTCGAACTTGCCGGCCTGGATGTCGTAGCGCAGTCCGGTCGAGACTACCCAGTTGGGATTGATCTTGTAGGCCGTGATGGCGAGCACGCCCTCGCGGCGGGTCAGGAAGCCGAGCTCGGGCTGGGCGGCATAATCCCCATACATCATCGTCAAGCGCCAGCGATCGAACATCGCCGTACCCTCGATCTCGAGCCGCTTCAGCGTGAAATCGTTGGCATCGAAGCGGAAGCGCGACGTCAACGAATAGATCCGGTTGGGCTGGTAGGTCATGCGCGCCACATAGTCGGACCGGGTGGTGTCGAGGCCGCTGTCCAGCCCGGTGTTGGTGGCGTCGCCGACCGCGAAGGAGTTGGTGCCGAACAGCTGATAGGACTGGCCGAACATGGCGCTGAAATAGCCGGCGCGATTGAATTGCGCGGTATATTGCAGGCCCGCATTGGCGCGTCCGCCGCCTTCGACCCGGTCATAGCCGGAGAACTTGTCCACCTTGAACAGATTGCTGTCGTCGAACACCAGGCTCTGCGCGTCTTCGTTCGGCAGGCGGCCGATGTTCGGCTCGTTGGGGCGCAGGATGATCTGTGCGATCGGCTCGATCGTCTGGGTGCCCCAGGGCTGCACGCCGATGAAGGGATAGCGATATTCGAGCCCGACCGTCGGCATGACCCGCAACTCGTCGGTGGTGCCGGTCTGAATGTAGTTGGAGACGCCGACCTGGTTCCCGATCGAGGCCTGCGCCGCGTCCACGCGCAGCGACGCGAAGGGCGTGAACACCTGGCCGAAGGCGTCGATGAACTGCCGCCGCCAGCTCGCTTCCGTGGTGAAGCGCGTATAGGTGCCCGGAACGCCGCGCAACAGACAGTTCGCCGGCACCTTGACGGCCGGGTCGGCGGTCGCCGTCGTGCACAGGCCGTTCGTCACCGCCGCGTTGCTGATGGCGTCGTAGCTCGCCAGATCGCGCGACAGGCTGGTCAGGTTGGCCTTGACGGCGACCTCGCCGCCGAACACCCGCTGGTCGAAGACCCTGTTGTAGTCGATGACCGGCAGCACGTTGGGAAGCTGACCCTGGACGTCGGCGGTCGAGAAGCCGTTGAAATGCATGCCGCGCGCTTCGAAGTAGCTGCGCTCGCCGCGGCCGGTGAGCCACAGTTGCGTCACGCCCTCGGTGAGCGCGGCGCCGAACGGGTCCGGGTTGCGTGCCTGCAATGACTGGATCTTGTAATCCGAAAGGAAGGTCGCGTCGGTCACCGCGATCGCGTCCCAGCCCCAGGTCCAATTGGACGAAAGGTTGAACTTGCCGGTCGATTCGATCTCGCCGCGGAAATCACTGAAGCCCGGGTTGGTGCTGTCGATGAAATAATTCTTGTCGAGCTGCCAGATGCCGGCGCCCCGGATGGTGTATTGGCCGTCCTCGAGCCGATGGCGGAATTCTCCCTGCATCAGCACGCCCTGGCTGGTCGTGAAGCGCGGCGAGATCGTCATGTCGTAGTTCGGCGCGAGCGCGAAGTAATACGGCGTCTCGAGCGCGAAGCCGTAGACCGTGGAGGTGGAGAAGACCGGCATCAGCACGCCGGTCTTGCGCTTCACCGTCGGATCGGGCGTGGCGAGATAAGGAAAATAGCCGACCGGAACGCCGAAGAATTCGAGCCGCGCGTCCTCGAAATAGACCATCCGCTCGGTTTGATTGTGGATGATGCGCGCGGCCTTGACCTGCCACAGCGGCGGCTTCTTGGGGTCGTCCTTGCAGGCTTCGCAAGCCGTATAGACGCCGTTCTCGAAGACGGTGAAATTACCCTCGCTGCGATTGGCGCGCGTGGCGGCCAGCCGGGTGTCATCGACGGTCTCCAGCCGCAGCGAGTCGACGAAGCCGTCGCGGTAATCGTCGGTGAAATCGATGACCCCGCCATAGGTGATCTTGCCGTCGGCCTCGGTCAGGCGCGCATTGCCTTCGGCCCGCAGGCGCTTGGTCTTCTGGTCATAGACGACCCGGTCGGCTTCGATGGTGGCGCCGTTATAGTAGATCTGGACGTTGCCGACGGCCGCGACCTGGTTGTTGGCGGTGTCGTAGTTGATCTCGTCCGCCTTCACGAGCATCTGCGCGTCGCCCTTGTCGTTCTTTTTGAGGAGCGAGGGCCCGGGCTTGGCGGCGGGGCGTATCTGCTGCTTGAAGGTGAGGAATTCCTGCTGCGCGGCCGCCGGTTGAGGCACGGCAAGCCACGCGCAAAAAAGCGCGCACGCAACCGCGGTCGCGGCGCAGCGCGCGCGCGACAACAATCGCGGATGAGGGCTGGACGCGCCGGCCATCACCCGTCCTCCTGGTACAGCAACGCCACCAGACCCGTCAGTCCCCCCACAAAGACCGGGAGCCAAGCCGCCGCCACTGGATGCATCAGCTCGGCCTTGCTCAGATCCTCGGTCACCTTCGACAGAACATAAAGCAGAAACCCGGCCCCGATGCCACTCAAAACCATTTTCTGCACGCCGCCGAAACGAAAGAACCGCAAAGAAACGGCGGCCGCCAGCAGCACCATGGAAGCAAGTATAAACGGCCGGGCGAGGAGCTTCTGGTATTGTAATCGATAGCCCGCGGCGCCTAATCCGGAGTGGTCCGCGATCTCGATATACAGCGGAAGATCCCAGAACGGCACCGTTTCGGGTGTGGCAAAGCTTTCGCGAACCTGCTCCGCGTTCAGGCTAGTCTTGAGTAGATATTCACTGCGCTCGCTCGGCGGTGCGTTATTCGAATAAATGCGGGCGTCGTTCAGCCGCCAGTAGCCCGGCCCGAGCACCGCGGTGTTGGCCTCGATTCGTTGCAGGAAATGCCCCTCTGGATCGTAGGTGAATACCGTCACGCCGCCCAGGCGGACCCCCTGCTCGGTGCTGGTCACCGCGTTGACGATCGATTGGCCGTCGTCGTTGCGCTGGCGCACCCAAAAACCGTTGCCGGTGTTCTGCAAGCCGGAGTCGCGGTTGCCTCCGAGGAACTCCACCTCCAGCCGTTTCGACTTCTCCTGCAACGCGGCCGCGACGGGATTGTAGACGAGGGTCGCGAAGACGCCGAGCACGAGCGCCACGATCAGCGCGGGGGTGACGAATTGCCAGGCCGACATGCCGGCCGCACGCGCCACCACCAGCTCGAGTCGGCGCGACAAATTGAGATAGCAGGACATGGCGGCGATCAGGACCGAGAACGGCATGACGCGCTCGGCGATCTGCGGCACGCGGAAGAGCGAGGTCTGCGCCACCACCGATGCCGGGATGAAGGGCATGCCCGAGGTCTTGCGCATCATTTCGATGTAGTCGACGAGCGCCACGAGCGCGAGAATCCCGAGGAAGACCAGCACCGCCTGGATGAGGAAGCGCAACCCGAAATACCGTGAGAGCGTGCCCGTCACCATGGTGCCCGCCTCACGTGGTCGCGAACCGGCGCGACAGGCGCTCGGTGATGGCGGCGGCCGCACGGACCATGAAGGCGGGCGGCTCGATGATGGTGCCCTGCGAGATCGCGATGAGGCCAAGTCCGGTCGCGAGCGCCACCGCGATGTATTGGAAGGTCAGCGCGATCGGGTGCTTGATGCCGAAAACCATGCTGGCGAAGCCGATCATGCGCAGCGCCGCGACGCCGCCGACGGCGGACACCAGCGACCAGGTCCGGCTTTGCCGGGTCGTTCGCGGCGCGCCCAGATAGGCGTAGGTGACGATCATGAAGGTGAGGGGGTAAAGCGGCGCCACCAGGCGGTCATGCAGCTCGGCGCGGAATTGGCCGGGCTCCTTGAGCAGCTCGGTGTCCAACGGGTTGGGCTGCAGCAGCTCCCAGCTGAAGCGTTCGCGCACCGAATAGGTGACGGCCGCCTGCGAGCTCCCGGCCATTCGCGACATGTCGAAGGCGTAGCGCTCGAACAGCACGATGGTCGGATCGCGATCGTCGCTTGGATGGCGCTGCACATTGCCGGTCTGCAGGAACAGGAAAGTGCCCTGGTCGTTCTGCACGATCTGGCCCTGCTCGGCGAGAATGGTGGACTGTTCCTTGGGGTCGCGCCGGTCGTCGACGAAGATGCCCAGGAGCTGTCCGTCGGGTTGCCGCTCGCGGATGTGGAAGGTCAATCCGCGCTCGAGCGAGATGAAGCGGCCGGGCTGCACGATGTTGGCGACGAAATCCGCCCGCACCTCGGCGGCGAGGCGGCGCAGCTCACGCAGGCATTTGGGCGACACATAGGCGCTGAACGCCACCACCAGGACGCAGACGACGCCGGCCACGGCCATGAACGAGCTGAACAGCTTCCACGGCGACATGCCGGCGGCATTCATCACGATGAGCTCGGAATCGGTGGCGAGCTTGTTGAGCACGTGCGCCGCAGCGATCACCAAGGCGATCGGGGCGATGACGAGAACGAGCTGGGGAATCACCAGGGACGTGATGCCGATGAAGACGAGGACGGTCTGGCCCTGGCTGGTCATCAGGTCGATGTCGCGCAGCGCGGTGGCAAGCCAGATCACCGCCGTGAGGCTGAGCAGAATCAGCACAAACGCGCCCAGGGTGGTGCGGAAAATATACCAGCCGATCGACCCCATCGCGTGACGCACCCCCGCAGACGGCCGGCCGGCCGTCAGCCCCCAATGTCGCTGCCCAGCGCCCCCGCGCAGACTGCTATTACCCCGCCGTCGAGTTTCCCCGACAAAGTGGCCGTCACAAGGCAAAGCCGTTGAAATTCCACACAGAATAGTTAAAAAGACTACCGTTTTTTCGGTCGGTGTCGCGCCCGGGGCACACTCCCATCCGAATCCGGCCGGAAGGCGCCCGGATTGGGAACTCGGCCACATTTCGCGGGCACGGCCGCGGCCGGCCCGAGACCCGAGTCGGGAGGCGCCCGGGCCGGAAAATGCTCTATGCGGCGCATGCCATCCGGGCCATATAGGGCCGCGAGACGCCCCGAATTCGAGATCCGCACAACATCCCGATCGAGAGGACCGTGTCATGGCCGACGGCCCGACTGTTGGATTCGCCCCGTTTGCGACGCCCGCCGATGGCGTTCTGGTCGTGTTCTGCGACGACGCCGTGCGGCTCGGGCCCGCCACGCGCCGCCTGCTCGGGCCGGCCGCCGCCCTGGTCGGGCGCGCGGCGGCGGCCGACCGGTTCAAAGGCAAGCGCGGAAGCTCGCTCGAGCTCGTGGCGCCGGGCGATCTCAAGCTGTCGCGGCTGGTCGTCGTCGGCTGCGGCAAGCCGGACGACATGAAGCGCAAGGATTTCGTCAACCTCGGCGGCACCGCGATGGGCAAGGTGCCGTCGCGCGCCGCGACCGCGACCATCGTGGCCGAGCTTCCCGGCAAGGCCATGACGGCCGAGCAGGCGGCTGCGCTCGCGCTCGGCGTGCGGCTGCGCGGCTACGCGTTCGACCGCTACAAGACGACGCGCAAGGAGGATGACGACAAACCGCGCGCCCTCAAGGTCGTGATCGGCGTCGCCGACGTGGCGCGCGCACGCGCAGCCTGGACCCTCAAGGGCGGCCTCGCCGACGCCGTCGTGTTCGCCCGCGACCTCATCAACGAGCCGGCCAACGTCTTGTTTCCGGTCGAGTTCGCCCGCCGGGCCGGCGCGCTCAAGCGGCTCGGCGTGAGCGTCGAGGTGCTCGACGTCGCCGCGATGCGGCGGCTCGGCATGAACGCCCTGCTCGGCGTCGGCCAGGGATCGGCGCAGGACAGCCGGACGGTCGTGATGCGCTGGAATGGCGGCAAGCGCGACGCGGCGCCGGTCGCCTTCATCGGCAAGGGGGTCTGCTTCGACACCGGCGGCATCTCGATCAAGCCGGCCGCCGGCATGGAAGACATGAAAGGCGACATGGCGGGCGCGGCCTGCGTGGTCGGGCTGATGCAGGCGCTCGCCGCCCGCAAGGCCAAGGTCAATGCGATCGGGGCGATCGGGCTCGTGGAGAACATGCCAGACGGCAAGGCGCAGCGCCCGGGCGACATCGTCAAGACGATGTCGGGACAGACCATCGAGATCATCAACACGGACGCCGAGGGCCGCCTCGTGCTCGCCGACGTGCTGCATTACATCAACACCAAATACAAACCGAAATTCATGATCGATCTCGCGACCTTGACGGGCGCCATCATGGTGGCGCTGGGCCAGGAATATGCCGGCATGTTCGCCAATGACGACAAATTGGCGGAGCGGCTCACGAAAGCGGGAGAGGCGAGCGGGGAGCGGGTATGGCGCATGCCGCTCGGGCCCGAATACGACAAGATGATCGATTCCAAATTTGCCGACATGAAGAATACCGGCGGGCGGTGGGGCGGCGCCATCACGGCGGCGCAGCTGTTGCATCGTTTCGTCGGCAAGACGCCCTGGGCCCATCTCGATATCGCCGGCACCGCGCTCGGCTCGCCGCAGAGCGAGATCAACAAGAGCTGGAGCGCCGGCTGGGGCGTGCAGTTGCTCGATCGTCTGGTGGAAGATTACTACGAGCGCTGAGAGGCCGCGCCAGCCGGGACGACGCATGACCGAGGTGCTGTTCTATCATCTGCAGGGCCAGCCGCTGGAACGCGTGCTGCCGAGCCTGCTCGAGCGCTCGCTCGAGCGCGGCTGGCGCGTCGTCGTCCAATCGTCGTCCGAAGAGCGCGTCGAGGCGCTCGATGCGCAGCTTTGGGTGTTTCGTGACGACAGCTTCCTGCCGCACGGAACCCACCGGGAAGCGACCGCGCCCGAGCAGCCGATCCTGATCACCACCAATGAGGACAATCCGAACGGCGCCGCCATACGCTTCCTGATCGACGGCGCCCCGGTGCCGGCGGATGCCAAAACCTATCAGCGCATCGTCCTGATGTTCGATGGCGCCGATGATGATGCGGTCGCCGCCGCGCGCACCCGCTGGAGCGCCGTGAAGGCTGAGGGTTTCGAGGCAACCTACTGGCAGGCCGACGAAAACGGGCGGTGGGTCAAGAAGGCTTGACGCGTGATCGTGCGCGGTTCGACCGGCCGCCATTGCGGCGGCGTTGATCGGATCTGCCGGGTTCCATTTTGCGGCGGATTGGCCGTCCGCCCGTGCGACGAAGCTAAATCCGCCCGATTTGAGCCTTATGGGCGGGATTGATAGGGTATCGGGATGACACGGCTGATGACGATGAACACGTTATGGCGCGCGGCGCTGCTCGCCGGGACGGCCGCGCTTGCGGCCTGCTCGGCCTCGGTGCCCGATTTTACCCAGCTCAAGCTGCCCAATCCGCGTCAATTGCTTCCGTCCAATTCGGACACCTATGTGGCGCCGGCGTCGGCGCGCGCCTTCAAGCCAATCGGGCCGCAGGATCTCGTGGACGGGCAGGGGCTGTGCCCCGGCATGGCGACCGGCGCCGAGATCGCGTCCGGCTCCGACGCGGCGGCAGCCGCAGCTCCCGCGCCGCCCGCGGTGCCGGGCGCCGTCGGTCTCGACATGAGCGAATGCGACGTCGTGCGCGCCGCCGGCCAGCCGCAGACGGTCAATGTGGGAACGAATGACCGCGGCGAGCGCCGGGTGGTCATGACCTATGCGAACAGCGAGCGCGCCGGCACTTACGAGTTCGTTTCCGGTCGCCTGACCTCGCTCGAGCGCGGACCCGAGCCGCCGCCGCCCGCGAAGCCGGAAAAGCCCGCCAAAAAGAAGCCGGCGAGCGCCGGGCAGCAAACCAAGAAGCAGCCGGCGACGTGAGCCGTTGCGGCGGTGGGCACGCCGGCTGAGCGGTCCCGCCCGTATGGCGAACGCGGCCTCGACACGCCATATTGGCCCGCAATGATGCCGTTGAAACCCACGTTTTGGGCCACTGGACCCTGGTTTGATGACATATCCGCGTTTTGACACGGCGCGCTTGCCGTTCCGCCTCGCGCGCGGCGCCATGTTGGCGCTTGCGCTCGCCATCGCGAGCCTCGGCACCGCCGGCGCGCCCTCCGCATGGGCGCAGCGCGCCCCGCGCGCCGAGCAGGCGGCGGAGCCATCCGCGGAGGCGTCGCGCGCCCGCCCGACGGCGCAGCGCCGGCTGCCGGCCGACTCGACCACCGACCAGGCCGTCGAGCTTCCCAACAGGACGCTTCACTTCAAGGCCACCGCCGGCTCGATCCCCCTCAACGACGGCGAGGGCGCGTTGCAGGCCGAGGTCGCCTACGTGGCCTATGTGATGGGCGGCGAAACGAAACGGCCCGTCACCTTCGTGTTCAACGGCGGGCCGGGCGCGGCCTCGGCCTATCTCGGTCTGGGCGCGCTCGGCCCGTGGCGGCTGCCGCTCGATCGCGTCGCGGTGTCGACCCCGCCGGCGCTGCAGCCGAATGCCGAGACCTGGCTCGACTTCACCGATCTCGTCTTCATCGATCCGCCCGGCACCGGCTACAGCCGGATCGCGGCGAGCGGCGACGATGCCCGCCGGCGCTTCTGGTCGGTCGACGGCGACGCCGAGGCGCTCGCGGTCTTCATCCGCAAATGGATCGAGCAGGCCGGACGGCAGGCATCGGTCAAGTTCATCGCGGGCGAAAGCTATGGCGGCTTTCGTGCGCCGAAGGTCGCGCGCAAGCTGCAGGAGCAGGG
>DATBBS010000610.1:0-2857 GCA_036270895.1 Xanthobacteraceae bacterium | reverse complement strand
AGATCGGGCAGCGATTTCGCCTCGGCCTCGCCGGCGCGCGCGCGGTTGAACGGCGTCGGATCGAAGCCCGAGCGCCCGCGGCCCGCATGATCGACCACATAGACCGGGAATCCCTTGCGGGCGAAATAGGTCGCCCAGCCTTCGCGGCCATCGGGCGTGGTCTCGAAGGTGGCGCCGGTGTGGCCCGAGCCATGCACCATGACGATCGGCGGTCCGCTGACGGTCTTGGGGATGCGGTACTGCACATACATCTGCCTGACCGTGATCTGGCCGGGCTGCGCGGCGCCGACCGCCGGCGTGCCGGGATGGCTCGACATCGCGGGCTGGCCGCCGACGAAAAAGCTGCCTTCGTCCGTGAGCTCGAGCGGCCCGCCGAGCGATCCGGCCATCACCATGCTCCCGCTGCCGAGAAACAAAGCGGCCGACAGCGCAATGCCCGGCGCCGATGCGGGCCGGCGGCGCAACCGACGTTCGATGTCGCCCATAGAGTTCTCCCTTCGATGCAACGCCGCAGCCTCACAGCTCGCGGCCGATCTTGCGGTCGAGCGACCACGGCCCGCCGCCGCGCAGCGCGATCGCGAGCGTCACCAGGCCCCACAGCAGCACGTATTCGTAACCGCGGTTGAGCCACGAGAAGCCCGTGCCCCAGTATTGATAGAATGTGAGATAGCCCATCTCGATCGCGATTGCGGCGGCGAAAAAGCGGGTGAACAATCCGGCCGCGATGCAGACGCCGCCCACGAGCTCAATGAAGGTGAGAAAGATCGCGAACTTGACGCCGAAACTGGCGCCGTCGCGCGCCAGGAGCGCGGCCTGCTGCTCGGGCCCGCGCAACACCTTGCCCCAGCCGTGGACGATCAGGTTCCAGCCGACCGCGACGCGGACCAGCGGCCACGCCAACGGGATGACGGCGTCATAGAAAGGCTGCAGGAACGGCAGGACAGGTTTCGGCTCGGATGCGGTTTCGGACACGACGTCTCCCCCTTGGCTTTTTTCGATCATCAGATTAGTCGTTCGCGAGGCGCGGACAACCGCCACCCTACTCCATGCTGCCGGCCAATCCGATCATGTGCAACGTGCGATCCCAATACGCGATCTCGCGGCGCACGAAGATCCGCAATTCGTCGGGCGATGGCGTGGCGACCGGGATCAGCCCCTGGCGGACGAATTCCGCTTTCACCTCGGGGTCATCGAGGATCGCGCGCAACTCGGCATGCAGCCGCGCGACGATGGGCTGCGGCGTCGCGGCCGGCGCCACCAGCATGAACCAGCCGCCTGCCTCGAAACCCGGCGCCCCGATGGTGGCGAGCGGCGGCACGTCGGGCAGCGCCGCGACCCGCTCGCCGGTCGCGAGCCCGATCGCCCGCACCTTGCCGGCCGCGATCAGCGGCAGCGCGTTCGGGATCGGCGTGAACATCATCGCCACGTGGCCGCCCACCACGTCGTTGAGCGCGGGCAGCGCGCCCTTGTAGGGAACATGCAGCATGTCGAGGCCGAGCGCGCTCTTGAGCATCTCGCCTTCGAGATGCTGGGCGGTGCCGGGCCCGGCCGACGCGAAGGTGAGCGGGCGCGTCTTGCCCAACGCCACCAGATCGACGAGCGAGCGCACCGGCAATTGCGCGTTCACCACCAGCACCTCGGGCACCCGGGCGATCAGCGCGATCGGGACGAAGTCCTCGGCCGGATCATAGGGCAGCTTCCGATGCAAGGTGACGTTGACCGCCAGGGTGGCGCCGCTCGCGATCATCAGCGTGTAGCCGTCGGGAACGGCGCGCGCCACCGCGAGCGCCCCCACCACCGAGGACGCGCCCGGCCGGTTCTCCACCACGAATGATTTGCCGAACCGCTGCTCCAGCTTGCTGCCGAGGATGCGACCGAACAGGCTGTAGAGCCCGCCCGGCGCCGACGGCGCCACGATGGTGACGATGCGATCGGGATAGCCGGAGTCCTGCGCACGCGCGCGGCCGCACGGGAGCGCCGCGAGCAGCGCCAGGGCCACCGTCAGCGGCCGGCCACGCATCGCCTACTCCGAGCCGGCCACGCCGGCCTGCTGCACCACCTTGCCCCAGCGAGTGATCTCGGACTGGAGAAAGCGGTCGAGCTCCGCCGGCGTTCCCTTGCCGATCGGATTGAGGCCGAGACCGACGAGCTTCTGGCGGATGTCGCTTTGCGCCGTGATGGCGTTGAGCTCGCGGTTGAGCCGCGCCACGATCTCGTCGGGCGTGCCGGCCGGCGCCACCACCATCTGCCAGGCGGCGGCATCGTATCCGGGCACGCCCTCCTCGGCGATCGGCGCGATCGTCGGTGCGGCGGCGGCGCGCACCGCCGTGGTGACGCCGAGCGCGCGCAGCCGGCCGGCCTCGATCAGCGGCAGCGCGGGCGCGGGATCGCTGAACATCAGCGGAATGTGTCCCGCCACCACGTCGTTGAGCGCCGGCACCGTGCCCTTGTAGGGCACATGCGTCATCTTGATGCCGGCCATGCTGGAGAACAGCTCGGCGAAGAGATGATGTGCGGCGCCCACCCCGCCCGAGCCGTAATTGAGCTCGCCGGGCTTTTGCTTGGCGAGCCGGATCAGGTCCGCCACGCTACGCACCGGCAGCGACGGATTGACCACCAGCACGAAGGGAACCGAGCCGATGAGCGCGACGGGAATGAGATCCTTGGCCGGATCGTAGGGCAGCTTCTTGTAGAGCGTGGCGTTGATCGCCTGGGTCGAGCTCACCGACCACAGCAGCGTGTAGCCGTCGGGCGCCGACTTGGCGACCTGGTTGGCCGCGATCACGGTGCCGGCGCCCGGCCGGTTCTCCACGATCACCGGCCGGCCGAGACGATCCGACAATTGCTGGCCGAGGAG
>DATBBS010000609.1:0-49365 GCA_036270895.1 Xanthobacteraceae bacterium | reverse complement strand
AGGCGCTTCCGGCCGCGGGTACGGCGGGCGTTGAGCACCTTGCGGCCGCCCTTGGTCGCCATGCGGCTCCGGAAACCGTGGCGGCGCTTGCGCACCAATTTGCTCGGTTGGTAGGTCCGCTTCACGAGTCTGTTCTCCGCTTGTCCCGGGCGGCGCGCCGGTCGACCGGCCGCCAATGCGCCATGACCTCGGGTTCCAGCAAAATACCGGGTTTTGGGGGTCGGCGCGACTTAAAGGTAGGCGGCTTATACGGGAGGCCCCCCGGTCCCGTCAATGCAGCCCGGCACGCGGTTCCGACGGGCCAAAAGTACATCCCTCATGGTGAGGAGCGCGCGGCAGCGCGCGTCTCGAACCATGGGCCGCTTGCACCCTCGCCCGTTGCCCATCCTTCGAGACGCCCGCCTGCGGCGGGCTCCTCAGGATGAGGTCGTAGGTAGGTTACGAGCCGAAAATCGTGTTCACGTCCGCTCACATGAGGGTGACAAGGGGGTCCGCCCGCCGACCGGCTCGGATATACATGGCCGCGGAAGACCCGGCCTGCTGGCGGCCGGGCATCACACGTCAGGGTCCAAAATCAGGGTTCATGTCCTTTCCCGCCGACCCCCATCCGGCGACGCCTGCCCGCACGGCGCGGCGTCGACTCGTGCGGCTCCTGCCGTTCGCGCTGATCGTCCTCGTGAGCGTGGCCGTCATCGCGTTCGGGTGGCATGAGCATCTGTCGCTGGCCGGGCTGGTGAGGAGCCGCGCCGCCATCGATGCGGTGGTGGCGGTGCACCCGATCGCGGCGCTCGCCGGTTTTGCGGCCACCTATGCGCTCGCGGTCGCGCTGTCGCTGCCGGGGGCGGTATTTCTGACGATCCTTGGCGGAGCTATTTTCGGCGCCTGGGTCGGCGGTCTGGCGGCGCTGGTCGGCGCGACCGCGGGGGCGACGGTCATTTTCCTCATCGCCAAGAGCGCGCTGGGCGAATGGATGATCCGGCGGGCGGGCGAACGGGCCGCGAAGCTGGCGTCCGGCTTTTGCGACGATGCCTTTTATTACCTCCTGTTCCTGCGCCTGGTGCCGGTCTTCCCGTTCTGGCTCGTCAACCTGGCGCCGGCGCTGTGCGGGGTGCGGCTGATGACCTTCGTGGCCGCGACCGCGCTCGGCATCATCCCGGGCACTTTCGCGTTCTCCATCTTCGGCGCCGGTTTAGACCGCGCGGCCGCGGCGCAACTGACGGCCTATGGAGCCTGCGAGTCGGCCGGCGGCAGTCACTGCGCGCTCGATCTGGATCCCGCCACGGCCGCGACGCCGCAGCTGATCGCCGGCCTGGTGGCGCTTGGCCTGCTCGCCCTCGTCCCGGTCGTGGTCAGACGCCGCAAGGCGCGCGCCCTGTCGGAATCGTCAGGCCCCCGCTGAGGTCACCGCATGCCCGACATCCTCGAACCCGACATCTGCGTGATCGGGGCCGGCTCCGGCGGGCTCTCGGTCGCGGCGGCGGCCGCCGCCTTCGGGGTGCCGGTGGTGCTCATCGAGAAGGGCAAAATGGGCGGCGATTGCCTCAACTATGGCTGCGTGCCGTCGAAAGCGCTGATTGCGGCTGCCCGACGCGCCGCCGAATTCGAGACCTCGGCGGAATTCGGCGTCTCGGCCGGACACCCGAAGGTCGACTTCCTGCGCGTGCGCGACCATGTCCGGCGCGTCATCGCGGCGATCGCGCCGAACGATTCCAAGGAACGCTTCGGCGGCCTCGGGGTGCGCGTGATTTCCGGCACGGCGCGCTTCAAGGACGCCGCCACGGTCGCGGTCGATAACCTCGAGATCAAGGCGCGGCGCTTCGTCATCGCGTCCGGCTCCTCGCCGGCGGTCCCCGCGATTCCCGGCCTCACCGAGACGCCGCATCTCACCAACGAGACGATTTTCGACCTGGCCGAGCGTCCGGAGCATCTCGTGGTGATCGGCGCGGGGCCGGTCGGGCTCGAGCTCGCGCAGGCTTTCCGCCGCCTGGGCGCGGACGTGACGGTGATCGAGGCCGCAATGCCGCTCGCCCGACACGACCCCGAATGCGCCGAGGTCGTGCTCGATCAGCTCAAGCGCGACGGCGTCGTGATCCGTGCGGGCGTCGTGGTCACCCGTGTGGCACGCACGGACGGAAAAATCCGCGTCGCGATCGCACGCGGCGACGGCGACGAGACCATCGACGGCACGCATCTCCTGGTCGCGGCAGGACGCACGCCGAACACCGGCGACCTCGGCCTCGAGGCGGCCGGAATAAAGTATGAGCGCCGCGGCATCGTGGTGGACAACCGGCTGCGCACGACGAACAAGCGTGTCTATGCGGTCGGCGACGTCACCGGCGACCTGCCGCTGACCCACGTCGCCAACTACCATGCGGGCCTGGTCGTCAGGCACGCGCTGTTCCGCCTGCCCGTGCGGGTCGACCATGACTCGATCCCCTGGGTGACCTTCACCGAGCCGGAGCTCGCCCATGTGGGTCTGAGCGAAGCCGAGGCGAGGAAGCGCAAGTACAAGATCCGGGTGCTGCGCTGGCCCTATCACGAGAACGACCGCGCCCAGGCCGAACGGGCGACCCATGGTCACATCAAGGTCATCACGAGCCGCTATGGACGCATCCTGGGCGCCACCATCGTCGGCATGAATGCGGGCGAGCTGATCGCGACCTGGACGCTGGCCATCAGCCAGCGCCTCAATATCCGCGCGCTCGCGGGTTCCGTGGTGGCCTATCCGACCTTGGGCGAGGTCGGAAAACGCGCGGCGATCACCTATTTCAAGGGCAGTTTGACGAGTCCCCTGGTCAGGCGCATCATCGTCTGGTTGCGCCGCCTGGGTTGAGAGATAAGTGGTTGAATAGATTCATGTTTCGCAGGACCACCATACCGACGCCGCAAGGCCCTGGACCCGGCCCGCGCTGGACCGCGCGGCTCGGCCTGTCGGGCAAGCTGTTCGGCCTCACCATCGTCGCCATCATGCTGGCGGAGGTAATCTTCTACGTTCCGTCGATCGCCAGTTTCCGCATCGGATGGCTCAACGATCGCCTGGCCGCCGCCCATACGGCGGCGATCGTGCTCAAGGAAGCGCCCAAGAACATGGTGCTCGAGAGCCTGTCGCAGCGCCTCCTCGAGAGCATCGGCGCCCGCATGGTGGCGATGCGGATCGACCAGCAGCGCCGGGTGCTCGCCACCAGCGACGTGCGGCAGCAGATCCGCCAGGACGTCGACATGCGCGACCTTTCGATGGTCACCTCGATCATCGAAGCCTTCGACACGCTGTTTTTCTGCAGCGACAGCGACATCATGCGGGTCGTCGGGTCGGCCCCGATGGGCGGCGATTTCCTCGAGATCGTGATCGACGAGGGACCCCTGCGCCGTGCGATGTGGCGCTATTCGCGCAACGTGCTGGTGATATCGCTGGTTATTTCGGCGATCGCGGCGGTGTTCCTCTATCTCGCGCTGCATTACATGTTCGTGCGGCCGATGCACCGCATCACCACCAATATGATCGCGTTCCGCGCCGATCCCGAAAATCCCGCGCGCGTCATCACGCCGTCGGGCCGGCAGGACGAGATCGGCATCGCCGAGCGCGAGCTCGGCACCATGCAGCACGACATCGCCTCGATGCTGCAACAGAAGAACCGCCTCGCGGCGCTCGGCCTGGCGGTGTCGAAGATCAATCATGATCTGCGCAACCTGCTCGCGTCGGCCCAGCTCATCTCCGACCGGCTGTCGCATCTGCCCGACCCGCGGGTGCAGCGCTTCGCGCCCAAGCTGATGCGCGCGCTCGAGCGCGCGATCGATTTCTGCCAGTCGACGCTGTCCTACGGGCGCGCGCAGGAACCTGCTCCCGACCGCAAGATGATCGGGCTCGCGGCGCTGGTCGAGGAGGTGCGCGAGACCCTCGATCTGGAGCCCGATGCGCGGATCGGCTGGATCAGCGCGGTCGAGCGCGGCCTGATGGTCGACGCCGATCACGATCAGCTCTTGCGCGTCCTGATCAACCTCACCCGCAACGCCGTCCAGGCGCTGGAGACGCGCGAGCCCAACGACCCGGCGCGCGACCAGATCCGCATCACCGGCCGGCGCGAGGGCGCGGTGGTGGTGATCGATGTCGCCGACACCGGGCCCGGCTTCCCGGAGAAGGCGCGCGAGCATCTGTTCGAGGCCTTCCAGGGCTCGACCCGCACCGGCGGCACCGGGCTGGGTCTCGCCATCGCGTCCGAGCTCGTGCGCGCCCATGGGGGCGAGATCCGCCTCGCCGAGGGCACCATCGGGGCGGCGTTCCACATCATCATCCCGGACCGCGCCGTCGAGCTCGAGGCGCGGCGAAACGAACGCGCCAGGGCGTAGGGAAACGCGCCCGGCATTTGGGGGGTCGGCCCGAATGGCGGACCGCGCGGTCGCGTTGCGCTCCCGGAAAATCATGACAGCCCCTGTCTCGGTGCTCGGACTCGCGTCCGCCGTCCCGCCTCATGTGCTCGACCAGAAGGAGGTCGCGCAACGCGCCCACGCGATCTTCGCGCCCACCTTCGCACGCTTCCCCAAGCTCGCCGACGTTTTCGCCAATTCCGGGATCGACCGGCGTTATTCGGTCCATCCCATGAGCTGGTTCGAGCGCGAGGTCGACTGGAGCGGGCGCAACAAGGCCTATATGGCGGGCGCGGCCGAACTTTTCGTCACCGCCGCCGAAAGCGCGCTCGCCCGCGCGTCCTGCACGGCGCGCGATATCGACATGGTGGTGACGGTATCGTCCACCGGCATCGCAACGCCGAGCCTCGAGGCACGGGTCGCGCGCCGTCTCGGCTTGCGCGCCGATGTGGTGCGCGTGCCGGTCTTCGGCCTGGGATGCGCGGGCGGCGTCTCCGGGTTGGCGCTGGCGAGCCGGCTGGCGCGGGCGGAGCCCGGCAAGACCGTCCTGCTCGTCGTGGTCGAGCTCTGCACGCTGGCGTTCCGCAGCGATCGCGGCAGCAAGGCGGACGTGATCGCCTGCGCGCTCTTCGGCGATGGCGCGGCGGCGGCGGTGTTGAGGGCCGGCTCGCCGGGTCTCGCGACGATCGGCGCCGCCGCCGAGCATCTCTGGCCCGGCACCATCGACATCATGGGATGGACGGTCGATCCGATCGGCTTCGGCGTGGTCCTGTCGCGCGCATTGCCCCGTTTCGTCGAAGAAAAATTCGCAGGCCCGGCCCGCCGCTTCGCCGGCGCGCCGGAATTCGGCAACGGCGCTTCCCGCTTCGTCTGCCATCCGGGCGGCGCCAAGGTGCTGGCGGGCATCGAGGCGGCGCTGGGGCTCGACAGCGGCACGTTGATCGACGAGCGAAGCGTCCTGCGCGACTTCGGCAACATGTCGGCGCCCACCGTGCTGTTCGTGCTGGAGCACGCGCTGGCGCGCGGTCTCACCGGCGCCGCGATGCTGTCGGCGCTCGGACCGGGCTTCACCGCGAGCTTTCTCAGCCTCGGGATCGGCCATGGATGAGGCCACCCTGTTGCTCGGCTTCATCACCATCCAGCGGGCAGCCGAGCTGATCCTGGCGCGCCGCAACACCCGGCGGCTGTTGGCCACCGGCGCCACCGAGCATGGACGCGCGCATTATCCGCTTGTGGTTGCGTTCCATGCGACGTGGCTGGCGGGGCTTTGGATCGTCGGACGCGGCCGCATGGTCGATCCTTTCCTGTTGGCCACCTTCGTGGCGCTTCAGCTCGTCCGCCTCTGGATCCTGGCGACATTGCGCGACCGCTGGACGACGCGGGTGATCGTCGTTGCGGGCGCGCCGCTCGTCGCCAGCGGCCCCTACCGCTTCGTCCGTCACCCCAACTATGTGGTTGTCGCCTGCGAGATCGCGGTCGTCCCCCTGGCGCTCGGCCTTCCGGTCTACGCGGCGGCGTTCACGATCCTGCACGTTCCGCTCTTGCTCACGCGGATCCAGGTCGAGAATCGCGCGCTCGCCGCCGCGTCTCCCGCGCGCCCGAGCGGCGCGTAGCGGGGCGTATAGCGGCGCCCGCATCCCTGTAGAACGACACACGAACAGGAGACCGGCGGCAAAAGAACAGGGCCGCGCCGGTGCATTTACAGGGCCCGGGCCCTGTTTTTTCCTGATCCTACAGGCGGAATACAGGGGATCTGCAGGGACGGGCGGCGTCGCCAGACCGGGCGACCGCTGGCCGGCCGCGAGAACTTTTCCTTCTTGTGGTGTTTCATTTCAGAGGTGCGTTCCCGGGGGCGGGTTTCCTGCAAACAGCAGGGAATCTGCAGGGAAGTCCCCCTTGGACTGCCTCCGTGTGACCACGCAGCCCGACCATCCTCCAAAAAATAAGGGCCGCGCGCGGCGGCCCGTGATTGCTTTCATGCGCCGCGATGGCGCGAGGCATGCCGCCTCATGCAAACGCCCGGAACCGTGGGCCACGCAGATCGGGTAACCCACCCTGCGCGTTAAAAAACCCATCTCGGGCAGGCCCGAGATCGGCGCGCAATTCCGACTGTGGATTTTCTCCTATCACATTTTCGCACGTTCGCCAAATGCGAGCGTGTCAAGACTCTTGTTGGCGCCGTCGTGTTCGGAACGGCATCAGGGCCATGGCTCGACCTGAACATGTCATGCGGCACGACGCCAAGGCCGGCAATCGCGGCCTACTTGCGCGACAGCATGTCGTTCTGGCGCGACGGCTCTCTTGCCGTCCGACGGCTGGCAATTC
Organism: Xanthobacteraceae bacterium; assembly: GCA_036270895.1. GTDB lineage: Bacteria > Pseudomonadota > Alphaproteobacteria > Rhizobiales > Xanthobacteraceae > JAVDCA01. The sequence goes on along the minus strand of DATBBS010000609.1, from coordinate 42,678 downwards.
CGAGGCGATGCGGTAGGATTTCTGCAGGGCGGCCAGCGGCTGCGGTGCGTGGCGCACGTCAGGCTCTGTCAGCCGAATTCAACTCGGAAGCTCGACGCCGGAGCTGACAGATGGTGCCGCATTCGATGAACGGCGCGCAGGCGGATGATGACTGTCGACAGTGATGAAGGCAAGAAGGCCGAAGAACAGTCCAAATTCTTGACACAGCTGCAAGCCATTCTAAATGTGCTTCCGGCGTATACCTGGTACGGGAAACCGTCCGGCGGCCTCCTCTTCGTGAATAATCGACAAGCGGATTTCCTTGGTGTTCCGGAAGATCATCCCCTGCGTTTCGGCATCGACGTTGGCGCACAGTGGGACGACTGGATCCCGTTTTTGCATCCGGACGAGCAAGAAGAAGGACGCAAATACTGGTCAAGCTGTCTGCGCACGGGCAAGGGCGCTGAGCATAATTACCGGGTCCGCAACGCTGAAGGAGACTACCGCTGGTTCCTCACGCGCGCCGAGCCCCTTCGGGCAAACGATGGGACCCTGCTGCTGTGGATTGGGGTGACTCTGGATATTGAAGAGCGCATGCGCGCGCAGGAGGCGCTGCGCGAAAGCGAACGGCGTGCACGTTCAGCATTTGACGGGATAGCCGGTCTCGTTTCGATCTTGGCCCCGAACGGTGAAGTCGAAGCCGCCAATCGCCAATTCCTCGAGTATTTTGGCCGATCGCTGGAATGGGTAAGGAACTGGGAAACAAACGATGCGGTGCATCCTGAAGACTTTGCCCGTGTTGCCGAACTTTTTAAGAGAGCGATCGCCTCCGGAATTCCCTTCAACTTCGAACTACGTCTGCGGCGCTTCGACGGCGAATATCGGTGGTTTGACACCCGCGGCGTCCCAATACGCGATGACTCCGGGCGCATCACGCGCTGGTACAATCTGCTGACGGACATCGAGGATCGCACACGAGCGCTGGCGCGATTGGATCAGATGCAATCGGATTTCGCCCACATGAACCGCGTGAGCATGATGGGAGAATTGGTTGCCTCGCTGTCTCACGAAATCACGCAACCGATCGCCAGCGCCCGCAACAACGCCCGTGCGGCGCAGATTTTTCTCGACAAGCAGCCACCGGACCTGAGCGAGGTCCGGGAGGCCCTCAGCTGCGTTGTGGGCGATACCGATCGGGCCGGAGAGATGATCGACCGGATCCGTGATCACATCAAGAAGGCGCCGCCGCGAAAGGCGCAATTTGATCTCAATGCGGCGATCAACGAGGTCATTGTATTGGGGCGAAACGCAATCAGCAAAAATGGCGTCTCGGTCCAGACCCGGCTTTCCGAGGGATTGGTTCCCGTTCACGGCGATCGCGTTCAATTGCAGCAGGTGGTCATGAACCTGCTCCTGAACGCAGTCGAAGTGATGGGCTCGACAGAGGCAGGCGCAAGAGAGCTGTTGATCAGCACCGGGCAGGACCACGCAGGCGTCCTTGTGGCGGTGCGCGATTCCGGGCCGGGCATCGACCCGTCGCGTCTCGAACGCGTGTTCGATGCATTTTACACCACGAAGTCCAGCGGCATGGGGATGGGACTGTCGATTTGCCGGTCTATCATCGAGGCCCATGGGGGCCGGCTGTGGGCAGAGGCGAATGAACCACGCGGCGCCAGTTTTCAGTTCACCTTGCCCGCCGTGCAGCTGGGATCATGAATTTTCTCCAGGCGTTCACAAGCGCCGCCGGCGCGCCCTCGCCGGTCTAAAGTCGCAGCCCGCCCGAAACGGCACCGAGCGAAACCACAGCCGCCCCAGGGCCTTGCCGCCCCTGGCGTCTCCCTTGCCAAGGACGCCCGGAGCCTCTACCTATGCGGCCGTCCCGCCGGCCGCGTTAGCGTCGGCGCGGGCAGGCGCCCGTAGCTCAGCTGGATAGAGCACCAGACTACGAATCTGGGGGTCAGGAGTTCGAATCTCTTCGGGCGCGCCATTTCGTTACAATACCAGGAACGCCAAAACCCGCCGTTTTTGCGCTTGAGGCGGCGACGACCGTGCGCAGCCGGACGCTTTTCGATCCCATGATGCGAACTTCTTTCGCGTCGATCTCGACGCGCTGCGCGAGCGCGCGCAGGCGGTCGCGGCGGTCGCCGCCGCTCTCAGTGCCCCGCCGTGCAGCCCTCTTCGGACCCGCCATCATGTACTATCGTTGAGCCGGCGGCGCAGAAGCCGGCCACCCGAGCGCGGCCTTGATTCGAAAGGATCTCTCCGATGGAGGGTAGCGGCAGGCAAGCGGTGGAGACGACAGCAGCGAACACATCTTTCGCGGAACCTGGTCGTACCAGCCGATTGGTGCGAGGACTTGGGCTCGCGATAGCGGTCGGCGCCGGCTACTTCCTGATCGACTGGCTCGCTCTCAGTCTGTGGATCGAGCCTTATAAGGAATCGGTGTTCTCGTTTACGCCCGGCGGATTTGCGGCGGGTCTCCTGATCGCTCTTGGGCCGCGCGCACGATGGCCCGTCTCAGCAGGGGTAGGCGTTGCGGCCTATGCGGCCCTGGTGCTCCTGTCGGAGGCGCGGCCGATCGGGATAAATGTAGCCTACGCCATCGGCGACATCGTGCAGGTTCTGATCATCGCCGGATTGATCGATCATTTCTTCGGTAGAGGCTTCAGACTCGAGCGCCTGCGTCACGTACTCGGTCTTGTCGCGGCCGCGGCTGTTTCATGTGCGATCTGCTCGGCGGGCTGGACCCTTTTCATCATCCTGTTCTACATCCCGGAAGGGAAGATCCTGATATTTTTTCAGCACCTGTTCTTGAACACTCTCTCGGGCGTGGTTTCGGTAGCGCCGCTGGTCATCGGGATCGGTGCAGCCCTGCGGCGCCCCCCGCCAATGGGCGAGTTTCTCGAAGCCGCCGTTGCAATCGGCGCGCTCGCCGTCATGACCGGTGCTGTCGTGGCATTGCCGGCCGGCCTCTGGGGGACTGTGGTGCCGGCCGCGCTGCTCTTCCCGATATTGGTGTGGCTGGCGGTCCGTTGCTACCCGGTTTTTGCCGCCGCGGGCGTGTTCCTGGCGTCCATGACGATCATTTGGACGACGACCTACCGCATTGGCCATTTCGGAGAGACCGTACTTTCAATCGAAGACCGCATCGTGCAAGCCCAGACGATCATCATGTTCGTGGCGGTGGGTACATGTGTCCTCGCTGCGTTATTTGCCGAGCGGAAGGAGAGCGAAGGGCGACTGACCCAGTCGAACATACTGCTGGAGCGCGAACGGGACAACAAGCTCATGAACGTGCAGGCCGCTCTGTCTGCGGTCGCGCATGAAGTACGACAACCGCTGGGCGGCATCACATTGGAAGCGCGCATCGCATTGGGTTCTCTCGCAATGACACCGCCCGACTATGACGACGTGCGCGTGGCCCTCGAACGGATATCCGAAGGCGGCCGTCGTGCCGACGACGTGCTGAATGGCGTTCAGGCCTTGTTCAAGAAGCACGATGGGGGAAAACAACGGATCGATATGAACGAGATTATTCTCGGCGTGCTGCGGTCAATGGAAGCCCAATTCAAGAATCGGGACGTGGTGACCCGCGTCGAGCTGGCGTCCGACCTGCCCCTTCTTCACGGTCATGGAGGTCAATTGCAAGAGCTTGTCAGCAACCTGGTCATCAACGCGATGGAAGCGATGGACTCCACGGTCGGTCGAAACCGCGAGCTGCACGTGAGATCGGAATTGCGCGGACCCGATGCGGTCGGGGTGACGGTGGAGGACTCCGGACCGGGAATCAGCCAACAGGATCTGGCCGGGATATTCAACGCCTTCGTCACGACGAAGCGACATGGAACGGGATTGGGCCTGGCTATCAGCCAGAGTATCGTCGAGCGTCATGGCGGTCACATCAGCGCGTCGTCCGACGGCAAGAGCGGAGCGCGGTTCGATTTCGAACTGCCGGTCCGGTGACGGATAGGGACATCGCCGGCGCGACGGTGGACCACCCTCGCGGCGCCCTATTTCAGTCTACCCTGCCGGCGCGGAAGCGAGCTCATGAATTGTCTTCAGGCGTTTCACCGGGCGTGAGAGCCACGCGAAGACACCGCAACAGCTGCTGTTCATCGACCGGCTTGCGAAGATAACAGACCACCCCATCGTTCAGGGCGCGGGCACGGTCAACGTCGTTGGGATAGGCCGTCACGAGGATTGTGGGAATCGCGTGCCCACCCTCGATGAGGCGGCGGTAAAGTTCGGTGCCGGTCATCGCGGGCATGTGGACGTCGGCGATCAAGCAGGCCGTTTCGCCGAGACGAGGGGACGCCAGGAAGTCGGCCGCCGACGAGAACACGTCGACCGTATAGCCCAACGACTTCATGAACCTTCGCATCGACTCGCGAAAGAACCGATCATCCTCAACGACCGAAACCAGGAACGATTTCGACATTCGGTCTCCGACCGTTCCGTCGCCCGCCATCCTGCGCCGCACACATGTGACCGCGCGGCGTGGGAATCCCACAACCTGCGGCAAAGATCGCCACCAGGCAACCCCAGGGCCCGTAAACTTTGGCTTAGCGTCGCACAAGAAGGAGCGCTGGCGGAGAACGGGGCTGTTCATGTCCACGGATTAGGATTAGCCTGCCGAGTGGCCGCGCAGACTTGCGAACAGGGACAAAGGCCCACTTCGGTGATCCTTTAATCCGGGTGGCAGCGATGCCTGACGCAGACTCCACCGTCCTGGTCATCGACGACGATGCGGACCTCCGGGCATCGGTGGGACGGCTGTTGCGATCGCTCGGTCTGAATGTTCAGCTATTTGGGTCCATTGCCGACTTTCTCGGATCCGATCCACCCGAAGGCCCGACCTGCCTGGTGCTCGACATCAGATTGCCGGGGCAAAGCGGTCTTGATCTACAGCGCGAGCTGGCCGCCGCGCACAGGGACCTGCCCATCATCTTCATCACGGGGCACGGCGATATTCCGATGACCGTGCAGGCGATGAAGCGTGGCGCCATCGAATTCCTGACAAAACCATTCCGCGACCAGGAGCTCCTCGACGCCATTCAGGTCGGTCTCTCCCGTGATCGTGCTCGCCGCGAGAAGGACAGCGGCCTGAGAAGCCTCAAGGAACGTTTCGAGGCGCTGACCCCGCGCGAGCGCGAAATCATGACCCAGGTCGCGCGCGGGCGTCTCAGCAAACAGATCGCCGGCGATATCGGCATCGCCGAAGCCACAGTGAAGGTGCATCGCAGCCGTCTGATGCAGAAGATGAAGGCGCGCTCGCTTCCAGAACTCGCCCGGATGGCTGACAAGCTCGAGCTGGAGCCGGAGAAGCCGCAACGCGCCTGACCCGACGTGTCCGTCGTCCTCGGGTCTCGCGCAATCGCCATTCAGGACAGCGACGGAGCTCCCGGCACATGACCTGAATTGCCGGAAGTTGTCGCGATCAGCGGGCGCTTGCCGCATCTTCGATGACTGTAGCCACCGCCTCGGCGTGCGAGATCATCACGACATGCGAAGCTCCCTCGACGACCGAGGTCGCCCGCGCGCCAGCGCGCTCGGCCATGAAAGCATGCAGCTTCGGAGGAATCGCGGTATCGTGATCGCCGTAGACGAACCATGACGGAACGGTCTTCCAGGCGGGCTCGGTGGCGGCTTCATCGAACGCGATGTCGGTCACGGGCCGCTGCGCCGCCGCCGCCAATTTGGCGGCGTCCGCCGATACGTCCGGTGCGAATGCGTCGTGGAATTTTTCCTGCTGGACATAGAGATCGTGCCCGCCACCGGGCAGCGCGACCGGCGGGCCGAGCGCCGGGCCGACCAGGCTGCCCGGAAACTTGCTGTTGAGGCCGCCGGCGTTTTCTCCCGCGACCGGCGCAAAGGCCGCCACATAGACCAGCGCCTTCACATTCGCCTGGCCGTTCGCCGCGTTGCTGATCACCATACCGCCATAGGAATGCCCAACCAGCACGACCGGCGTGTTGATGCTGGTGAGAAGCGCGCGCACGCTGTCGGCGTCGCCCTTCACGCTACGCAGCGGGTTGGCTGCGGCGACGACCCGATAACCGTCTCTCTCGAGGATCGCGATGACGCCATACCAGCTCGACGAGTCGGCGAAGGCGCCATGCACAAGAACGATGGCTGGTTTGGCGGGCTGTGCCGTTGCGGCGGCCCCCGTCATCAAGAGGCCGGCCAGTGCAGAGACAATCACGAGGATCTTCATTTCAAGCTCCCTGTTCTTGGATTCAGCCCAGGACCGCGTGATGCGGGCCGCCTTTGAGGGTCCCGCGATTTGAATGCGTCCACGGCAGTCTGCGTGCCGGCAAATATCAGTCCTGCGCCCATTTGAGGGATTGAAGCATCGTGCTGCGATTTGCCCCCGGTTGCCCCAAATTTCGGCCCGGCCGCCGCGCGATCGCAGCCGTGATCCCGGCTCCTCCGTCAGGACGCGGTCCTTGCCGACGAAGGCGGCCAACTCCCGGAGCGGGTCCCTCATGCCTTGACGGAATAAGTCAGATGCGCGGCGCTCGGCTACCGCGGGCGCCCCTTCGACGTCATCTTCTTTGCCGATCGGCGGGCCCGGGCGGATAAAAGAACCGAAAGAAGGAGTGCGCAATGACAACAGCCCTCATCACCGGAGCGACCAGCGGAATCGGCCGCGCCGCGGCCGACAAGCTGGCGCGGTCGGGCGTCCATGTCATGCTCGTGGGCCGCAACGTGGAACGCGGTGAAAAGACCATTGCCGACATACGGGCAGCCGGCGGGAAAGCCGATTTCATCTCGTCCGATCTGCGCGACGCCGCGAGCGCCCGCGCGGTCGCCAAAAAGGCCGTCGAGCTCGGAGGCGGCCATGTCGACATCCTGATCAACAATGCCGGCATTTATCCGTTCGGCCCGACACACGAGATGAGCGAGGAGTCGTTCGACGACGTCTATGCGCTCAATGTGAAGGCGCCCTATTTCCTCGTCGCCGAGCTTGCCCCCGGCATGGCGGAGCGCCGCAAGGGAGCGATCGTCAACGTCTCGACGATGGTCGCCGGTTACGGCGCGGCCGGCCTGAGCCTGTATGGATCGAGCAAAGCCGCCATCAATCTGCTGACCAAGGCGTGGGCGGCCGAATACGGCCCCAAGGGCGTCCGCGTAAATGCGGTCAGCCCCGGACCGACCCGCACCGAAGGCACGGCCGACATGGGCGACGCGCTGCAACAGCTCGCCGCGCAAGCGCCGGCCGGGCGTCCGGCGGCGCCCGAGGAGATTGCCGAGGCGATCGTGTTCCTGGCGAGCGACCGCGCCAGCTTCATCCAGGGTGCGATCCTGCCGGTCGATGGCGGCAGAACCGCCGTGTAGAATTTCGTCGCCTGCGCCGGCACGTCCGATCAAGCGATCCGGATCCCCGCCGCCTCGGTTCTGAAGCCCGGCGCCGGCTGCAGCCTTTCTTCTCGCATGATGGCCACGGCCAGGATCAGCGCGCCCACGACGCTCGCCGCGCCGACGAAGCCGAGTGCCGCGGGTGACGCATGCGCGATCGTCGCGGATCCCAGCAGCGCGCCCAGGGCGAAGCCGCCGAACATGAATGAGGCGTTGAGCGAGAGCACCACGGAAGCGAGCTTCACGCCCGCGACGCCGATGAGCCGCGCCTGCTGGGCCGGGAAGTAGGACCAGGCGGCAATTCCCCAGAGCACGATCGCAACCACGACCGGCATGCGGGCCGCTGCCGGCGGCAGCAGGTAGGCGCTCAGCGACATCGTCACGAAGGAGGCGGCAAGAACCGCAAGGGCCGCAATGATGACCGTCCTGGATCCGAGCCTGTCGCTCAGCCTTCCGCCGGCCATGACGCCGATCGCAGCGGAAACGCCCCACATGAGCAGCACGAGATGGGCGTGTGCGCCATCGATGCCCGCTTCGCTCGACAGGAAGACGACGAGATAGGTGTAGACCGTGTAGGCACCCGTGGCCCACGCCAGCGTCACCAGGAGCGCGAGCAGCACCGGCTTGCGTCCGACGACGGCGATCCGCTCGCGCAGGCTTGCGACCGGCAATCCGGCGCCCACGTCGCGGGCGAGACCGAACAGCAGGCCGATGGTTGCGAGCACCGAAACCGTGGCGACGACCGCGAAGGTCAGGCGCCATCCGAAGCCTTGGCCGATCAAGGCGCTGATCGGCACGCCGAGCGCGACCGCGATCGAGGTGCCGCCCGTGATGATCGACAGCGCCGTGCCGCGCTTCTCGGGAGCAACGACCGCTCCCGCCAGCGCGTTGGCGTTGGGGACGTAGAGGCCGGCCGCCAGCGCGAGCAGGACGCGCGCCGCCATCAGCATCCAGTAGCCGGTCGCGAGCGCCGCAACGACGTTCGCGATGGCGAAGCCCGTCAGCGCGATGATCAAAAGATTGCGCCGGCCGATGCCGCCCGTCAGGGCGGTCAGGACCGGCGACGAGAACGCGTAGGAGAGCGTGAAGACCGTCACCAGCTGTCCGGCCGCGACGAGACTGACGGACAGATCCCCGGCCAGATTTGGCAGCAGCGGCGCGATCATGAACCCTTCGGTCCCGATCGCGAAGGTCCCCAGGGCCATCCAATAGAGGACCCTCATGGAGTTCGGGTTGACGGACGTGCTCATGCTTCCCTCCTGTTAAGATGACTGGTCATCTTGAGTTCGGACAAACGTAGGTGTGCGGCGGACATTTGGTCATCCCCTTATCGGGCGCGGCTCAGGTCAGGATCCGTTCGAAGGCGAGCTTCATGAAGCGGTCGAAGGGCGCCCGGTCGCGCACCACACGCGCGCGGAGCAAAGCCCCTTCGTAAGCGTCGAGAAGAAAGGCCGCGATATCGGCGGCCTTGGAATCGGATGAAACCGTGCCTTCGGCCTGCGCGTCTTCGATCGCGATTTCGAGGTCTTCCGTCCACCGCTCGAAAAGTTTGGCGAGACTCTTTCGGATCACGGCACTCTGGTTCGCCAGTTCCGCGCTGAAGTTGCCGAGAAGGCACCCGCGCTCGAACTTCGAATGGATGAAGGTGTCGTTGAGCGCGTCGAAATGCGTGCGCAGCCGCTGCAGCGGCGGGATATTTTTGTCGCGCAGAACGGCGCGCCGCGTGTTCACCCCATAGCGCTCGACGATCTCGGCGCCGAGCGTCTCCTTGCTGTCGAAATGGTTGTAGAACGAGCCCTTGGGGACGCCGGCGGCGTCGGTGATTTCCTGCACGCCCACCCCGTTGAATCCCCCCGCCAGAAGGGTCTTCAACCCGGCGGCGATCAGCTTTTCCTTGACGTTCGGCTTTGGCATGGCGGTGATAATATGACCGGTCGTCTTAAAAAGTCAAGGGCTCTGAAGAACCGATCGCATCATCGGCCGGATTTCAAACAAAGCCATTGATATTCAATAAGTTACGCCTCCTGACGATCGACCGCGCGGGCGGCCGGCGGCGGACGCATACCGTCCTTGAGCCTGGCGCGGAGGAAGTCGATCATGGCCTGCAAAGGCGCGGGATTCTGCCGCCGGCTCGGATAGAACAGGAAAAACCCCTCCGACTCGGGCGGCATCCATTCCTGCAGCACAGGAACGAGGCGCCCTTGGGCGATGAACTCCTCCAGAAAAAACTCCGGCTCATACACCAATCCGATCCCGTCGAGCGCGGCGCGGATCAGCACGCTGTCCAGATTGGTGATCACCGTGCCGGTGACCTCGCATTCGACGGGCGTGCCATCCACGACGAACCGCCACGGCAATGTCCCGCGGCCGGCGGTTCTGACCCGGATGCAATTATGCTCCTTGAGGTCGTCCGGCTTTTCCAACCCGGGATGGCGCGCCAGATAGTCGGGCGATCCCGCCACGACGAAGCGCATGCGCTCGGTGATGCGAACCGCGATCATGTCGCGTGCGATCAAGCCCCCGACGCGAATGCCCGCGTCGAATCGACCGGCCACGATGTCGACCAGATCGTCGTCGACCGAAATCTCGACGACGATCTCCGGATACTGCGCGTGGAACTGCGCCAGCAGCGGCGCCAGCAAGAAGGACGCGATGGGGGCCGGCACGGTGAGACGGAGCTGGCCGGCCGGCCGGTCGCGGAACGCGTTGGCGCCGTCCACCACCGCCTCGAACTCGTCGAGCAGCGGCCGCAGGCGCGCCAGCATCTTTGCTCCCGCTTCGGTCGGCGCCACGCTTCGCGTGGTGCGATTGAGCAGGCGCACGCCGAGGGTTTCCTCGAGCGAGCGGATCGTCTGGCTGAGCGTCCCGGTGGACACGCGGAGCTGAGCCGCAGCCTTGGTGAAGCTGCCGTGCTCCGCTACCGCCACGAAGGCAGAGAGATCGGCAAACAGCGTTCCGCGCATCGGTCGGTCCCGCATGAAAAGGCGCGGCGAAAGCATAGGACAACCCTCGGGTCGGGCAACAGGGCGGTCCGCCTGCCCTGACCCAAGGTCATCCTGCGGGCCAAACAACCCTTTCGGATTTCCGCGATTATCGCCCTGGCGGGGACCCCCATATCGCCACCTGCGAGCACGCCATCGATCATGGCCGTGATTCACAGGAGACCCGCATGGCATCGCGCAGATCCGCCCCGCCGGCCGCACGGCTCGACCCCGGCCTCACCCGCTATCTCCAGCAGATACGGCAAGTCCCGCTGCTCGAGCCGGAGCATGAATACCGATTGGCCAAGCGCTGGCGCGAGACCGGCGACGAGGATGCGGTCCACCAACTCGTCAGCAGCCATCTCCGCCTCGCCGCCAAGATGGCGATGGGCTACCGGGGCTACGGATTGCCCATCGCGGAGCTGATCTCCGAGGCCAATATGGGCCTCATGCAGGCGGCCAAGCGCTTCGAGCCCGACCGCGGCTTTCGTTTCGCCACTTACGCGATGTGGTGGATCAGGGCCTCGATCCAACAATACATCTTGCGATCCTGGTCGCTGGTCAAGCTCGGCACGACGGCCAGCCAGCGCAAGCTCTTCTTCAAGCTGCGCGCCGCCAAGAGCCGGATTGCGGCGCTCGAAGCCCGGCTGCGACCCGATCAGGTCGCCCTCATCGCGCAACGCCTCGGCGTGGCGGAGCAGGAGGTCGTGGACATGGACCAGCGTCTCGACGGCGACGTCTCGCTCAATACGCCGCTCCGTGATGACGGCGGGTCCGGCGAGCGGCAGGACTGGCTGGTCGACGAGGGCGCCAGCCAGGAAGCCCAGCTCGTCGAGACCGAGGAGACGCAGATCCGCCACACGGCGCTGCGCGACGTCCTGCGGATGTTGTCGGACCGGGAACGCTGCATCTTCATCGGGCGACGCCTGGTCGACGATCCGCTCACCCTCGAGGCGCTCGCCGAGAAGTGCGGCGTTTCACGCGAGCGCGTGCGGCAGATCGAAATCCGCGCCTTTCAGAAGGTGCAGAAAGCCATGAAGAACTGCGTGGCGCTCGCTTCGGCATCGCCTGTGGCGAACCCGCACATCGAAACCCGATCCTAGGCAAAGCGCTCCTTCAGGCATCCCAAATGATATTCCGCGGCCGCACGCTTTTCCGCCGTGTGGCGGGGCCGAGGAATTTCTGCCGGTCCGTGCCGGACCAAGGAACCAAGTGCGCGGGCCGGCCGTTTTTTCAAGCGCATGTCCGATCAAGCACCAACGACGGAGCGTCCTGTCCCTCCCGAACATCTGCGCGTGAGGGTTGGTCCCTTCTCGGATGCCGGTCTTTTCGAGCGAAGCGGCGATCAACAGGCCGCCGAGATCATGGATTTGTGCAACATCCGGCCGGACGCGTCGGTCCTGGAGGTCGGATGTGGTTGCGGCCGGCTGGCGCGCGCTTTCATCAAACACCTTCACCCGCGCGGAAGCTATGACGGCTTCGATGTGTCGGCCGACATGGTTGCGTGGTGCCAGCGCCATCTGCAGACGCGCGCGCATAATTTCCGCTTCACACGGCTGGACGTCTATTCGCCGGATCAGAATCCCGCGGGGTCGATCAAGGCGGCGGCGCTTTCCTTCCCTTATGCGCCCGGCAGCTTCGACGCCGCGATCGTTTCTTCGGTCTTCACCCATATGATGCCGGATGAAATCGAGCGATACGTCTCGGAGCTCGCGCGCGTCATCAAGCCGGGTGGCGCCTGTTACGTCACGGCGTTTCTCCTCGACGAGGAAGGAGAGGCCGCCGTTGCGCGCGGAGCGACGATCTTCGATTTCCGGCATCCCATCGGACCTTGCCTGACGTTCTGTCCCGAGCATCCCGAACAAGGGATCGCGTGTCGGAAGAATTGGCTGCTGCGCCTGCTCGACCGTTACGGACTGCGGGTCGACGCGGTGCGCGAGGGCACGTGGCGATCCGTTCGCAGCTATGAGGTCTTCCAGGACTCCATCGTGGCGACCAAGCAGTGAGCGGTACCGACATGACGAAGATGCCGGTGCCGGATCTCAACGGCGAGCGGGTGTCGCTGCGACGGGCGCGCGCGGAAGATATCGAAGCACGCCGCAAGCTCGGAAACGACCCCGACATCGTGCGCATGTATGGCGGCGACAGCAGGAACGCGCGGCCGATGACCGAGGAGGAGGCGGAGCGTTGGGTGCAGCGCCTGCTGGACCACGATCATGCGTGGATCATCGACGCGGGCGCCTTGATCGGGGAGATCAGGCTCGATCGCGTCGATTTCTGGGACAAACGGGCGGTCCTCGCCGTCGGCATCGCAGACAAGACACGACTGGGCCAGGGGCTCGGCACCGAAGCCATAAGGCTGGTGTTACGATACGCATTCGATGTGCTCGACTTGCACCGCATCTCCGCCCGTGTGTTGGAGTTCAACACACGGGCGATCCGCGCCTACGAAAAGTGCGGATTCGTCGTCGAGGGGCGCGAAAGGGAATCCGCCCATGTGGATGGGAAATGGCACGACGACGTGATGATGGGCGTTCTCGGCAACGAGTTCGCGGCAGTGACGCAAAAGAGCCGGCGCGATCCATAGCGCGACGGCGAACGAGGAATGGCCGCATGAGGCCACCGATTCCCGCACATTGAACCGGCAGTCGGGCACGACCGGACCACCCGAAGACGGCGTTGCGCTGAAGACTTGCGCTGAAAACCTGGCGTCCCCCATTGCGGGCGGGTATTGCGGGTGGCGTTTGGATACCTTCCCACCAAAGTCGCCAATCGCTAGTATGCGGGTGGGGGCTTCAAAGCCTGAGAAATTCGACGAGGAGGGGCCATGACGTGGGCATCGGTTTTCAAGTGGGCATCGGTTTTTGTCTTTGCGCTTGTTTTATCTCTCCCCTCCTATGACCGCGTCGCATCCCAGACGGCCCCCCCGCGCGAGCTAAGACAAAAGGTAAATGAGAACGTCATGTTTCTCATGGGCGGGCAGCCCGGCGCCACCTTCAACCAGCTTGCCAACGACATCGCGCTGGTGGTCGGAGGAGATGATCTGCGCGTGCTCTCCGTCGACGGCGGCGCCGCGGTCGAGAATGTGCAGGATGTCCTTTACTTGCGAAACATCGACCTCGCGCTGACCACCGCGGAGGCCATGAACTACCTGAAGACCAGCGGCAAGCTCGGGCCAAACCTGGCGCAGCAGCTGACTTATATCGCACCGCTCTTTCCCAACCCGCTGCAGATCCTTGCGCGCGGGGGCGCGAAAGACATCAGGGATCTGAACGGAAAAAAGGTCAACTTCAACAACAAGGGCAGCGCAACCGCGCAATTCGTTCCGGGAATATTCAAGACCCTCGGGGTCCAGGTGCAGGAGTTATACCTGCCGCAGGGAGACGCGTTGGACAAACTCCGGCGTGGCGAGATAGATGCGACGATATGTTCGTGCCCGGCTCCGGTGCCGGCATTCGCGACCGTCAAGCCGGAGTGGGGCTTGCGGTTCGTGACCGTACCGGACGAGGGGCCGCTGCGAGCGAACTATCTGCCCGGTGCGATTGGAAACGACGACTATCCCGCGCTGATCGGGAAGGACGAGAGCATCAGCACGATCGCGGCGAGCACCGTCCTCATTTCGTATAACTGGCCAAAAGACACGGTACGGTACCAACGGACTGCAAAATTCGTCGATGCATTCTTCTCGAGGACCAGTGAGTTCCAAAAACCGCCGCGCAGCCCACTTTGGAAGGCGGCGAACATTGCCGCAACGGTTCCGGGATGGACTCGTTTTGCCGCCGCAGAGGAATGGCTCAGAAATTGGCGCGCAGGCGAGACCAAAGGTCAAGAGGCGGAATTCAGGCGGTTCATGAGCGAGAGAGCGCCGAAACAATCCGCCGCAGACATGGAGCAGCTCTTCCGGGAATTCCAGACTTGGATGATCAAGCACTGACTGGGCGACCCGGAGATCCGACGATCTCCGGGCAGCCGTGATTTCCGTGTCGATCCGGCAGGCAGCAGCCCAACCGAATTTTCAGCCGTGGTCACGAATTCGCAGACATCCTTTGAGACACGGCCACAACCGTCCGATTGTCTCAGCGTTGAATGATGTCCGCAGGAAATGGGCGAGCAGGACGGCCCGCGCAGACATTGTCGCGCGCCTTTTCGGCGTCTTGGTGATTCCTCTCCAGCTCGCTCAGCGAAGAGACGGAAATGTCACAGGAGTCGCGGTGGTCACTGGCGTATTGCACCATGGCGCTCTGCGCCTTCGACAAACGGCTATATGATTCACAGCGCACCGACGCCGGACCGGTTCTCGTCTCCTTCAAGGCCTCCGCGGCCTCGCCGCGCAGCCGGGTCAATTCCGGGCACCGGTCCTGCGCATGCGCCTGAATGCAGAATCCGACCAGTGCCATGATGGCAAGGCTTCGCATGTGTGTCGGCATCATAGGATGTCCCTGCAACCGATTGCCGCCACCACACAGCGCGCGGCCACATCGCCTGCTATCGAGCCGTCAAACATTGGCTGATTTGTGACCTCGCGGCAGCGAGGCATTCCGTGCATCGAACGCCTGACCTCGCATTCGCGCATCGGTCGGAGTCGCGGCGCGCACAAAAGCCCTCCCCGATATAGCTACCGTCATAGGACTCGTAATCATTCCCCCGGTTTATCATTCGCCCGGTTTGAGAATGCGGGCGCATTCCCGACGGCGTTGCGGCGTGCGTGCGGCGCAGCGGAACCGGATGAAGGTCAGACCCTGAACACCTCGTGCACGGAGGTCTGGAAGGCGCCGCCGTTCATGGGGCCGCCCCCGGCGACGTGAATGGCATCACCCACCACGGCGGCGCCCATGCCGTGGCGCGGCGTCCTCATGGCGGCGTAAGCCTGCCAGCTGTCCGCCTGCGGGTCATAGGCTTCGGTCTGGCCGAACACGCGGCGCGTGCCCTCGCCGCCCATGCAGAACAATTTGCCGCGGTAAAGAACGCCGCCATGGCCCGAGCGCGGCGTCGGCATCGGGGCGCGCTCCTCCCAGCGGTCCGCGCCGACGTCGTAGACGACATGCATGCCGGTGTTGAAATCGAAGGTGTCCATCCGGCCGCCGACGACCGAGATCGATCCCGCGACCACGACCGCCGCCGTGTGATCGCGAGGCCCGGGAACCGGCGCAAGGGTTTCCCAGGTATCGGCATCCGGGTGATACGCCTCGTGCCAGTCGACCGAGCGCACGTCGCGTCCGCCGATGGCGTGGATCCGCCCGTTGAAGGCGACCACCGAGATCGCGCCGCGCGAACCGCGCGAGAGCGGCCGGATGGCGTGCCAGCGGTCGTCGGCGACCACATAGGCGTAGCAATCCGGGACCGCGATGCGGTTCTGCTCGACAAAGCCTCCGAACGCATAGATGACCCCGGCATCGGCCGCGACGCCGATGTGGTTGGCGCCGCGCGGAATCGGCGCCGCCTGTTGCCACTCTCCCGTGCGCGCATCGAAGACGTCGTGGTAGCGGCGCGCCACCTGCTGCGCCGCATAGCCGCCGATGACGTGCATGCGATCGTTCTCGGCCGTCGCCCATGCCATCTCGCTGCGCGGCACCGCCAAGGGCGCCGCTTCGGACCAGGCGCCGGACGGATCGGCTTTCGGAGCCGGAGAGAAGGTGAAGCGTTGCGCGAACGCGTCCGGCGGCAACTCGGTGATGTTCGGGTCGTGCAGGTTGGCGTAGAGGCCGCCCCGTTGCGCCACCTGCATCTCCTCGGGCCCCGGCATGGCGTCCATGCCGTCAGGGCGCTGCTGGGCTGACGCCCGCGTGACGGCTTCGGCCGCGAGCAAGGCGCTCCCGCCCGCGATCAGAATGCCGCGTCTCGAGAGGTTCATGGCGGCTCCTGTGGGTCTGCGTTCAATGCACGCGTGATCGGGCAAAGGCGGTTCAAATCGGAGGGATCATGGGCCCGTCATAGGCGCCCCAGTGGCCCCACACGTCGGGGCGCCCGTGGGTTCCGCGACGCAAGCCGCTGACGCCGCCACTTTCAGCGCGGTAGCTGCCGCCATCGCGACGCCCGTCGAAGCCGCTGGCCGCGTGATCGCCGCCGAAACCACTTTCTTCGAGGCCGCTGGCGCGGGCAAACGCGCTGGCGGAAAGCCCAAAGCTTCCCAGACCAAGCGCAACCACGAGAACGACCATGGTCCTACGCAACATGACGATCTCCTTTCACGGCGCACCGCCCGACGATCCGACTCGCCGCCCGAGAACATCCGTCGGCGACATGCGACACTCCTGTGCTCACCCGAACATGTCGATGCGCCGGCGAATTCGCTTCTCCTGGATTGCGGCGATCGATCCGATCTTGCGGCACACTGGCGCGCGGGATCGGGACATGCGCCAGGCGCGACGCAAAAAAACCCCGGCCGAGCAGGCCGGGGTTCGGGCGGGGCGCCGGGGACGAAGCGCTGGATCCCACCCTGGGGGACTTTACGAGTCAGGAGGCGCAACGGCGCCGCCGATTACCGGCCCTGCAGCTGGAAGTCGCTCGAGTCGTCCTGGCCCCGCTGACCGCGGCTGTAGGCAACGCCGCCCGCGTCGTAGGGAATGCTGCTGCGGTTGGAGCGCTCGAAACCGCCGCCAACAGAATTATAGGCACCGTCATACGCACGGTAGGAGCGCGCATCGGCCGCCGAAGCGGTCACCGCAACCGCCGCGATGACGGCGATCGCATAGGTAGCTTTCGAAATGTAACGCATGGCCTGTTCCTTTCGGTTTGGTAGAATTCGACAGGCTTGATGTAGCCATGCGTTTCGCGAGGGTTTGGGCTCGCTTGCCGCGATTGTCTCGATCTTGCGTCAATTCCCCCGCCAACCCTGCTCCACCCGCCGGCCGGCCAGCCGATCTCGCGGCCCTACTTGCCGCTCCCGTGGCCCAGGGCCCACACATAGGCGGCGACCGCCGTCAGTTGCGAGGAAGACAACGCTGCGCCGCCCATCGGCGGCATCGGCGAGCCGTATTTCTTCGGGTGCGGCACGCCGTCGGCGATGGTCTTCTCGATCGCGGCGAGGCTGCCGTCGCCCCACAGCCACGTACCGCTGGTAAGGTCCGGGCCGAGCGGGCTGCCGGTGGCATCCGTTCCATGACAGCCCGCACATGGCGCACTCGCGACGTCACCGTGGAAGATGCGGCCGCCGAGCGCGACCTCGTCGCGCGTCGCCCCGGGCGGCACCGTCAGGGCGGCGGCTTGCGCGCCGGCATCCGGATGGATGCCCTCGGGCGGAACGGCGTCGCCGGGCGAGGAATTGTCGGCGCGCGAGGACGGCGACGGCGCCGCCGCGACGGCGACCGTGGCAGGCCCGTGATAGGTCACACGCCAAATCCGCCCGCGCTGGTCATCCGAGATATAAAGCGCTCCATCGGGGCCGGCGGCGACACCGGACGGGCGATGCGCGGCGCGACCGGGTTCCTTGACGGCGCCCGCAAAGCCGTCGGCGAAAACGACGTAAGGACCGCTGGCCCTGCCCTCGCTGAGCGGCTGGAACACCACGTTGTAGCCGCCCTGAGGAAACGGCGCCCGATTCCAGGAGCCATGGAAGGCGATGAAGGCGCCGCCCTGGTAGGCGGCGGGAAACTGCGCCCCGTTGTAGATCGCAAGGCCATTCGGCGCCCAATGACCCGGGAAGACCGCGATCGGCGCGCGTTTCTGCGCGCAGGGGCCGACCGCGTTGCCGCCATCGCCGCCGTATTCGGGGGCGAGGACGAGCTTGTTGCGCCTCAGGTCGAAATAGCAAGTGGGCCAGCCATAATCGCCGCCGCGCTCGAGCTGCACCAATTCCTCCGCCGGCTCATCGGCACCCTGCTGCGGCGTATAGAGCCGGGGAAAGTTCTCGCGCAGCTGATCGCGCCCGTGCTGGGTCGCAATGATCCTGCCGGCCGAATCGAAGCCGATGCCCTCGCCGTTGCGCAACCCGGTTGCGAAGCGCTCCGCCGGGGAGAAGCGCTGGCCGGTGCGGTTGGCGTCGTAGCGCCAGATGCCGGCGCGCATCTCGAGCTCGGTGCAGGGCTGATGCCCCGGCGAGGCGGGCATGCGGTTCGCGACCTGGCACGAGTTGGTGGCGGAGCCGACGTCGACATAGAGGGCGCCCTGCGCGTCGATCGCAAAGGGATGCATGGGATGATCGCCCGTAAGCGGCAATCCCGAAACGATCACGTCGGGGGTCTGGTCGGGAACGGTTGCGCCCTGCCCCAAGGCGTAGCGCAGGATCCGGTCGCCCGCCTCGGCATAAAGCGCCCCGTTGTGGAGCGCGATACCGGTGCCGCCGGTGCCGCCCTGCTCGCGGGTCTGGCCGAAGCGGGTGACGCGGTCAGCGTGCCCGTCGCCATGGGTGTCCTGCAGCGCCACCAGAAAGCCCCCGGCCGGAGGCGTATCGTTTCGGTAGTAGCTTCCGCTCCAGGTGTTGACATAGACGACGCCGTTGGGCGCAACAGCGAGATGACGCGCATGGCCGATATTGTCGGCGAACACCGTCGCGCAAAATCCCGCCGGCAGCGTGATGCCGGCATTGGGGCCGGGACAGGCGCCGGGCTGCGCCGCCGGATCGGACTGGGCTTGCGCCGGCGACAGCGCCGTGGCCGACAGCAGCCCGATGAGGGAGAAGGTCACGCGCGCACACGGCGCGAGCGGAGCACGTTTGATCAAGCCGCGTCCCATTGGGTGCACCTCGCTGCACTTTGAGAGCGGAATTTTATTTGGACCGTCCCGGTGGAAACGATTTCGCCGGACTTGCCCCGATTTAACGGATCTTGCCGCAAAGCGGGTGTCGCAGCGGATGCTGAATCGCGGGCTTGATCGCCCCGTCAGGACCTATGCGGCTTGTCGAACACCATCACCTTGGAGACGAACGCCTTGACGTCGCGTTTGTGCAACAGTCCGAACCGCCGCGCGATCGCGGCAAAATCCTCGCCGATATAGCTGCGGTAATAGGGCTCGTGATAATTCTGCGGAAACCGGTCGAGCGTCCCGTCGTAGTCCGGCTCGTCGCCGCGTTGCAACGAATCGAGCAGCACCAGACGTCCGCCCGGTTTGAGAACGCGGGCGCATTCCCGGATCGCGTTGCGGCGCGCCTGCGGCGGCAGCTCGTGGAACGTGAAGATGCATGTCGCCGCGTCAAAGCTGTTGTCCGGCGCGGGAAGCGCTTCCGCGTTGCCGACGACGAGATCGACGCGCGACCAGCGGTTCAGGTGATGGCGCGCATGCCGGCAGTAGGCCTCCGATAGATCGAGCCCGACCACAGAAAGCCGCGGCCACGTCTGTTTGACGAAATCGAGGAACCGGCCCGTCCCACAGGCGATGTCGAGCAACCGCAATCTGCGCTGATCGCGCCCGGCGAAGATCTCATGGAGCGGCGGCAGCGCCTGGCGCCGCATCGCATTGGCGCTGCCCTTGAACAGCACCTCGACCTGCGTGTCGTAGCGGTCGGCCGAATCCGCGGTCAGCCAGCCGCCGGATTGGTAATGGAAGTTCTGCAGGTAATATTTCGGCCGCTTGCCCGCCATCGCCTCGGTCAACACCTCGCGATAGGCGTTGCGTTGGCGCCGGCGATGAACCGCCGGCAGGTCCTCGAAGAACAGCCGCGAGCGGCGAAGGCGCGTCATCAAGCCGCCGTCATGATCAGCGGGAAGCGGATAGAGGCCGGCTTCGATATTGGCGAGGTCTTGCGCCAGCAGGTCTCCCAAATCGGCGTAGATGCGCCGTTGGTTCGGCACGGGCGCGTTCGCCGATCGCGCCGGCGTAGTCGCGCCGTCCCGCTGCGGCACGCCGCTTTGGCGCCGCGCTTGCGCCGCGAGCTGGCGCATGACGTAACCGTGACCCGCATACCAGGCGAGGCGAGGCAACTGGGTCGCCATATAGGCGATGCGGGTCGTCACGCGGGTCAGCGGGTCACTCATGCGTCGGACCGATTTGTTCCGGCTCCCTTCCATATAGGGGCCGTTCAGGCAGGCTCACACGCCCGGCATGGTCGCGAGCGGCGCCTTTGCGAGCAGGACGCAGCGCGCCACATGCCCCGGGCCGACCGGGATTTCCGCCGGCAATCCGTTGCGGCACGCATCGTGGACCTTGGCGCAGCGCGGCGCAAACGCGCAGCCGGCCATGAGCCGCGAAAGGTCCGGTGGCGCACCGGGGATCGCCGTCAGGCGACCGCCGCGTTCGAAGGCCTGGCCGGCCCGCGACGACAGCAGACCCTGCGTATAGGGATGCGCGCTTGCGCGTATCACCGCGCCACAGGAGCCGGTCTCGACGATGCGGCCCGCATACATCACGGCGATGCGGTCGGCGATCTCGGTCGCCACCCCGATGTCGTGCGTCACGAAGATGACGGCGAGGCCGAGCTCGCGCTGCAGCTCGCGCAGCAGCAGCAGGATCTGGATCTGCACGGTCGCATCGAGCGCGGTCGTGGGCTCGTCGGCGAGCAGCACTTTCGGGCGGCACGATAGCGCGAGCGCAATCATGGCGCGCTGGCGCATTCCGCCCGACATCTCGTGCGGATAGTTGTCGAGCCGCCGCGCCGCGGAGGGAATGCGCACCCGCTCGAACAATTCGAGCGCACGGGCCCTGCCCTCCGCCCGGGACACGCCCGCATGGCGCACCACCGCCTCCGCGATCTGGTCGCCCACCGAATAGACCGGATCGAAGGCGAGGCCGGGCTCCTGGAAGATCATCGCGATGATCGACCCGCGATAGCTCGAAAGCTCGGGCGCGCGCATCGCCCGCACGTCGCGTCCGTCAACGCGCACCGTTCCGCCGATGGCGGCGCGTTTCGGCAGCAGGCGCATCAGGGCGCGCAACGTCACGCTCTTGCCGGAGCCCGACTCGCCGAGCAGCGCCAGCACCTCGCCCGGCTTGAGCGTCAGATCGACGCCGCCGACCGCGCGCACCGGCGGCCGGCCGGGAAACTCCACGGTCAGTCCCTGCACGTCGACGATCGCTTCGCTCATGCGCGCTCCGTTACGCCGCGACCGCGGCGGGATGGCCGGACGACGGATCCGTCATGTGGCAGGCGACGCGATGCGCCATGTCGGCGCCGAAATCGGCGCCGAGGCCCGGCTCGCGCGCCGAGCAGATCGGCGCCGCGAACTTGCAGCGGGTGTGGAAGCGGCAGCCGGGCGGCGGATCGATCGGGTTGGGCGGGTCGCCGAACAGCGGCGCCTCCCGGGTGCGGTTGTCCGGGTCCATGGACGGCATCGAGGCGAGCAGCGCCGCGGTGTAGGGATGGCGCGGCGCCTTCAGGATCACGTCCGACGGCCCGACCTCGGCGACCTTGCCGAGATACATCACCATCACGCGATCCGACATGAATCGCACCACGTTGAGATCGTGCGAGATGAACATGTAGGTGAGGCCGAATTCGGCCTTGAGGTCGAGCAGCAGGTTGAGCACCTGGGCTTCGACCGACTTGTCGAGCGCCGATACGGCCTCGTCGAGGATCAGAAGCCGCGGCTGCAACGCGAGCGCGCGCGCGATGTTGACGCGCTGGCGCTGGCCGCCGGAGAGCTCGTGCGGATAGCGCCCGGCGAAGCGTTCGGGTCCGAGGCCCACGCGCTGCAGCAGGTCATGGGCGCGCGCGACCGCGGCCCGACGGCCCGCGCCATGCACGCGGGGACCGAATGCGATGGTGTCCTCGACCGTGAGGCGCGGGTTGAGCGAGGCGTAACTGTCCTGAAAGACCATCTGCGCCTCGCGCCGGTAGTCCTGCAGCTTGAGCGCGGCAGAACCGACCGTTTCGCCGTCGAACAGGATCGCGCCGGCGTCCGGCCGGATGATCTGCATCACGAGCCGCGCGATCGTCGACTTGCCGCAGCCTGATTCCCCAACGATGCCGAGCGTCTCGCCCTTGAAGACGTCGAGGTCGACGCCGTCGACGGCGCGCACCATGCCGTGCAGCTTTCCGGACCAGTCGCGCCGGCCGCCGAAATGCTTCACCAGCCCCTTGACCGAGAGCAGCGGCTGGGCCGGTCCGCCGCGATCGCGCTCGGCGCCCGAGGCCTCGAGGACGGCGCTCACGAGCGCACCTCCATGGCGGAACGCAGCCCGTCCGACAGCAGGTTGAACGAGATCGAGGTGATGAAGATCATCACGCCGGGCAGCGCCGCGACCGCGGGCTGGACGTAGATTGCGGTGCGCAGCGTGTTGAGCATGAGGCCCCATTCGGGCTCCGGCGGCTTCGAGCCGAGGCCGAGAAACGAGAGGCCGGAGGCGAGGATCATTGAGACGCTGATCAGGCTGGTGGCATAGACGAAGATCGGCCCCAGCACGTTGCCGAGCACGTGGATTCGGATGATCGTGAAGGCGCCGGCGCCGCTCACCCGCGCCGCCTCGACGTAATCGCGCGTGCGGATCTGAGTGGTGACGCTTTCGGCCACGCGCGTGATCGGCGGGACGAACACGATGGTGAGCGACACCACCGCATTGGTTATGCCGGCGCCGAGCGCGCCCGACAGTGCGATCGCGAGCAGCACAGATGGAAAGGCATAGAACACGTCGATCACGCGCATGACCGTCATGTTGACCCAGCCGCCCACATAGCCGGCAAAGATGCCGAGCGTCGAGCCGATCGCGAAGGCGCAGGCGACCGGCAGCACGCCCATGAACAGCGACAGCCGCCCGCCATAAATCAGGCGGGTGAGCATGTCGCGGCCGAGCTCGTCGGAACCGAGCCAATAGAGCGCATCGCCGATCGGCTTGAGCCGGCGCAACATCGCGCCCTTGTAGGGGTCGCCCGGCGCGATCCAGGGCGCGAAGATCGCGGCGAGCACGATGGCGAGGATGATGCAGCCGCCGGCCACCGCAACCGGATCGCGCAGGAGCCGCTGCAGCACGCTCGCCCAATAGCCGCGGCCGGCGCGCAGCGGCACCGTGGCGGGGGCGTCTATGCGGATGTCGGAGAGCACCACCATGGCTCAGGCCCGCTCGATGCGCGGGTCGAGCGCGGTCTGGATGACGTCGACCGCAAGGTTGAGCGCGACGAAGAACATCGCCAGCACCAGGATGGTGCCCTGCAGCAGCGGCAGGTCGCGCTGGAAGATGGCGGCGTTGAGCAGGAAGCCGGTGCCCGGCCAGGAAAACACGGTCTCGATCAGGATCGAGCCACCGAGCAGATAGCCGAGCTGCAGCCCCATGACGGCGAGCGCGGTCGGTGCCGCATTGGTGACGACGTGGCGGAAAACCCCGTATTCGCCGAGGCCCTTGGCGCGCAGCGCCTGCACGAATTCCTGATTGAGGATGTCGGCGACCAGCGCCCGCACGGTGCGCGCGATCACGCCCATGGGAATGACCGACATGGTGAGAGCGGGCAGGATGATGTAGCTCAGATGCTCGGGATCGGGCCGCCAGTTGCTCGATCCGCCCGGCCCCGCCCCCGTCGGCGGAAGCCAGCCGAGCTGGGCCGAGAAGATGATGACCAATACCATGCCGAGCCAATAATGCGGCACGCTGACGCCGAGCACGGACACCGCCGAGGCGAGCTTGTCGAGCCAGGAATCGCGGAAATAGCCGGCGACGAACCCGAAGAAGGTGCCGAGCGTGAAGCCGATCAGCGTCGCCACCGTGGCGAGGATCAGCGTGTTGCCGACCGCGCGCGCGACCTCCGCCGCGACCGGCCGGCCGGTCGCGATGGAGGTGCCGAGATCGCCGTGCAGCACCTTCCAGAACCACAGGCCGTATTGCACCGGCAGCGGCTTATCGAAGCCGTACACCGCCCGCAGCTGCATCTGCAGCTCGAGCGGCGCGTCCGACGGCAGGATCGCGGAAAGCGGATCGCCCGGCGTGATGTGGACGAGCAGGAAGCACACGACGCTGACGCCGATCGCGACCGGCGTCACGTAGAGAAGGCGCTTGAGGGTGTAGAGCAGCATCCGCGGGCCCCGGCATGTAGGCTGGGTCGAGCTCTTGCGAGACCCAACAATCGCGCGCACCAATGCGCTGTTGGGTATCGCTTCGCTCGACCCAACCTACGGCGAAGACGCGATGCTCCTACTCGACCCCGATCGTGGTCAAGTCCTGGAACCAGTGCTGCGCCTGCACGAAGCTTTTGACCTTGGGCGACAGGGCGTGCGGGTTGGTATCGTGCACCACCCAGACCAGGACCGCGTCATCCACGATCGCTTCGTGTGCCTTCGCCAGCAGCTCGTCCTGCTTCTCCGTATCGAAGGTCTGCTTGGCGTCGTCGATGAGAGCGTCGACTTTCGGATTCGCATACCAACCCCAATTGACCCCGACCGGCGCGACCTGGCCGGAATGGAAGAAACGGATGATGGCGTAGAGCGGGTCGGAGGTGACGTAGGCGATGTTGTTCGACGTGATGCCGGCCATCGACTCGTCCTTGGCGCCTTTGCGCCAATAGGTATAGAGCGCCTCGAGCTCGACCACCTTGAAGTCGATATCGATGCCGATCTCCTTGAAGCTCTGCTGCAGGAACTCATTCATCGGCAACGACAGCATCTGCCCGGTTCCGCCCTGGGCGATCACGAAGGTGGTCTTGAGCGGCTTCTCGGGCGAATAGCCGGCTTCCTTGACGAGACGCTTTGCCTCGGCGGGATCGTATTTGATCTGGAAGCTGGGATGGCCGAACCACGGGCTCGATGGATCGAGCTGGCCGATCGCAGGCTTGGCGAGGCCGTTGAGCAGCTGGAGGATGGCGTCGCGATCGATCGCGAGGTTCAACGCCTTGCGCAGCCGCACGTCGGTCCAGGGCGATCCCGGCAGCATGCTGAGGTGATAGTTCCACACGTGCGGCGTCACATTGGTGACGATCTTCATGCCGGCCTGCTTGAGCCGCGCCAGCGCGTCGGGCGCCGGCGTCTCGATGATATCGACCTGGCCGGCGAGCAGCGCGTTGGTGCGGGTCAGCGCTTCAGGCATCGGAATCAGGACAAGCCGGTCCGTTTTCGGAATGCGGTGCTTGTCCCAATAGTCGGCGTTCTTGACGAGCTCGACGCGCTCGCGCGGGATGAGCTTGTCGAGCTTGAACGGCCCGGTGCCCGACGGCGCGCTCGCGAACTTGTCCCAGTCCTTGCCGAGTTTCTCGTATTGCGCCGGGCTCGACACCAGGAACCAGAGCATCTGATAGGGAAAGAACGAGTCGATGTTCTTGGTGGTGATCTCGACCGTATAGTCGTCGACCTTGCGGTAGCTCGCGACCGACGGCAGCCGCGGCTTGACCTGCGCGCTCTGGCGCTTGTCATATTGCGGCGACTTGTCGTCGAGAACCTTGTCGAGATTCCAGATCACCGCGTCGGCGTTGAATGCGCTACCATCATGGAATTTGACGTCGCGCCGCAACGTGAAAAGCCACTTCTTCTTGTCGGCGTCGTCGACCTTCCACTCGGTCGCGAGGCCGGGAATGAGCTTGCCGGGCCGGTCGGCGACATCCATCTCCCACGCAACCAGCGGATCGTAGAGCGTGTAGCCGGTGAACTGATAGGCGCCGGCGCCGCGGTCCGGCTGCCCGGTGGTGAGCGGGATATCGGCCAGCGAAATGCCGTAGCGCACGACCGTTTCGGCCCCCGCCGGGACGACACACAAGGCCAAAACGATCGAACAGGCGAAGGCTAAAATACGCATCGAAAGCTCCTGGGGGGCGCGCGCAGATCGCGTCAGAGGAGCGGTGCAAACTTGGTGCCACGTGATCGTGGGCGCAATGTCTCGGCGACAACCCCCTTTTGCTTGCGGTTTGCGCAATTTCGCGCAGAGCGCCTAAAAAATCGCCACCCACGGCTCGATGGACAAAGCCGGCGTTTTTCCGCGAATATGTCGGGCGATGATGACTTTGCGTACCGATCGCCCTGTCGGCGGTCGGCGAGAGGTACCGCCAGCGCGCTCGACGGCCGGACCCCGCCTGGTGCCTTCGTTGGCCCGCTTCTTGCCGAGATCATGACCGCCCGACGCCGCTGCTGGAGGAAGCCATGAGGATCCGTGCTGCCGCTTACGCCTTCGCCGTGCTTGGTGCGCTCGCATCGCTGTCTGCGGCTCGAGGCGAGACGACGCTCCGCATCGCCATGACGGCCTCGGATATTCCGACCACCACCGGCATGCCCAACAATGGGTTCGAGGGCTTGCGCTTCCTCGGCTATCCGGCCTTCGAGGGTCTGGTGCTGTGGGACTTGTCGCGGGCCGACCGTCTCGCCGGTTTGCGGCCGGGCCTTGCCGAGCGCTACGAGCAGTCGGCAGACGACAAGAAGACCTGGATCTTCCACCTGCGCCACGGCGTCAAGTTTCACGACGGAACGGACTTCAACGCCGATGCGGTGATCTGGAATCTCGACCGTTACTTCAAGAGTGACAGCCCGCAATTCGAGCCGCCGGCGTCCGGCATGACGCGCGCGCGCGTCCCGGTCATGGCCGGTTATCGCAAGGTCGACGATTACACGGTCGCGATCGAGACCAAGCAGCCCGCTTCGTATTTTCCCTACATGGCGGTCTACATTCTGTTCACGTCTCCGGCCTCGTTCGAGAAGGCGGGCCGCGACTGGGGCAAGGTCGCGATGCTGCCGGCGGCCGGGACCGGGCCGTTCCGCATCTCCAAGGTCGTGCCGCG
Source organism: Xanthobacteraceae bacterium (assembly GCA_036270895.1). GTDB lineage: Bacteria > Pseudomonadota > Alphaproteobacteria > Rhizobiales > Xanthobacteraceae > JAVDCA01. The sequence continues at coordinate 15,807 of DATBBS010000609.1, read as the reverse complement.
CGAAGCCGCCGAGCTGGCGCGTTTCGACGGTTATTGGGACGCGGCGCACAAGGCGAAGGTCGATGTGATCCGGCTTCTCCCGATTCCGGAAGCGAATGCGCGGCTCGCGGCGCTGCGCTCGGGCCAGGTCGACTGGATCGAGGTGCCGCCAGCCGACGGCATTCCGTCGCTGAAGGCCGCCGGCTTCACCCTCGTGACCAATTCCTATCCCCACACCTGGCCGTGGATGTTCAACATCGGCGCCACCAACAGCCCGGTGAAGGACGTGCGCGTCCGCCAGGGGCTCAACTACTGCATCGACCGCTCCGGGATCGTGACCTTGCTCAACGGCACGGCCGAGCCATCCGTGGGTTGGCTCAAGCCGACCGACGCCGGCTTCGGCAATCCGGCGCAGCGCTACGGCTTCGACCCCGCCAAGGGCAAGGCGCTTCTGGCGGAGGCTGGATTCACGCCGCAAAAACCCCTGTCGCTGAAGGTGATGATCTCCACCTCCGGCTCGGGCCAAATGCTGCCGCTGCCGATGAACGAGTATCTGCAGCAGAACCTCAAGCAGGCCTGCGGCGTGAACATCGAGTTCGACGTGGTCGAATGGCAGGTGCTGCTGACTGCGGTGCGGCAGCCGCCGGACAATCCGGCGCTCCATGGCGCGATGGCGCTCAACGTTTCCTCCCCGTCATCCGACGTCGGCATCATGGCGCGCTACTTCTCGTCGGCCAATTTTTCGCCCAACGGATTCAATTTCGAGCAATGGAAGGACGACGTCTTCGACCAGGCGCTCGCCACGCTGGCGGAGGCGACCGACGCAGCCAAGATCGAGACCGCGTATCGCGCCGCGCATGAACGGCTGGTCGACAACCCGCCCTGGCTTTTCATCGTGCACGATCTCAATCCGCGCGCGATGAGCAAGAGCGTGCGCGGCTTCGTGTCCGCGCAGTCGTGGTTCCTGGACATGACCCTGGTCGGCAAGGAGTGACAGTCGGCAGGGCGAGGCCGGCTTGGCGGCCTCCGCTTCAAGGACAGCCGCATAGGCTCATGGCGGCCGTCCTCCCTCGGTAGATCCCGATCAAGGGCCAGTAGAACGGAACGAGCAGCAGCCGGATGAAAAAATCCGCCGGCGGGACCAATGCCCCGATGCGGACGAGGTCGCGGGCTTCGAAACCGTAGGAATAGCCCAGCACCGGCGCGTCCGATTGGCAGGCGACCGGCTTGCCGCCGGCCGAAAAGGCCCACGGAGGAAAACCCTCGCGGACCTGCTTCTCCCGATGCCGACCGCGTTCGCCAATGGAAGAGAGAGTGTGTGTGGTGCGGGAGACCACGATGAAACGGACAACCGCCATGCCGGAACGCAGCGTGAAGGAAGACGATCCGCTCGACGATTTCGCAGCGCGCGACATCACGCTCGATGGCGTGGCCAAGCGGGTTTACGTCGGCGGCGCGGGACCCGCGGTGATCGTCATGGCCGAGATGCCGGGCATCAGCCCGGAGGTTGCGCGCTTTGCCCGCTGGGTCCGCGACGCCGGCTTCTCGGTCTACATGCCCTCGCTGTTCGGCCGCGACGGCGCCGTGCCGGGCGCCGAGGAAGGCATGGCTGTTTTTCAGCGCGCGTGCGTCAGCGCCGAGTTCCGCGCGCTCGCCGCCAACCAGACGAGCCCCGTGACGCAATGGCTGCGGGCGCTGGCACGGCTCGCGCACCAGGAGTGCGGCGGCCCCGGCGTGGGCGCCATCGGCATGTGCTTCACCGGAAACTTCGCGCTCACGATGATGCTGGAGCCCGCGATGCTGGCGCCGGTCCTCTCCCAGCCCGCACTGCCGCTCAACGACCCCGCCGGCATCGAGATCGCTCCCGAGGACATCAAGGCGGTCCGCGACCGGCTCGAGCGCGACGACCTCACGGTGATGGCCTATCGCTTCGCGGGCGACAAATTCTGCCGGGCGCAGCGCTTCTCCGCCTACGCGGCGGCGCTGGGCGACCGGTTCGTGGGGCGCGTGCTTGCCGACAGCGCGGCGAACACCGATGTGGCGCCGTTCTTCGCCCGGCACGTGAGGTGCCCGCACAGCGTCGTGACCGCCCACCTGATCGACGAAGCCGGCCAGCCGACCATCGCGGCCCGCGACGAGATCCTGGCGTTTTTCGCCCGACGGCTGGCGCCGTAGCAGAACCGTAGCCCGGATGGAGCGACCGCGCCTTCGCTCGCTTCGCGAGCTACGGCGGGTTCCGCGCGAGCGAGTCCGCCGAAGCGCGGAGCGCGAAGGCGGAAGCGAAATCCGGGGCTGTAGTCTATTGCGTGCGAGAAACCCGGATTGCGCTGCGCTCCATCGGGGCTACGCTTGCTCATCGGCGGGAGGGCTTTCCAGCACCACCGAAACCTCGATCTGACGATCAGGAATGTTCCAGTAAGTCTTGAGGAGCACGGTCTTGCGCGCAGGCGCAACCAGCTCGAAGCCGTGCCGCCGGTAGAAGCTGATCGCCCAATCCGCGGCTTCCCATGTGCCGACCAGGATAAGCCGCGTGCTCGATTGCCGCAGATGCGCCAGCAGAGCGCCGCCAATGCCGCACCTCTGGTGGCTCGGCAGGATGTAGGCGTGACGAATGAGATCGACGTCGCGCACCGGCTGGAAGCCCATCACGCCCGCGAGCCTGCCGCCCGCCTCATAGCCCGAGAACACGACACCCGCGGCGATCTCGCGGTCGAGCTCGTGCGGCGACATGTAGGGCTCATGCCACCGATCGGCCGGGATCACACCCCGGTAGGCCTCGGCGGCGGCATTGACGATCGCGAGGATGGCCTCGCGATCGTTGTCACGGCAGGAGCGGATGTTGGTCATGGAGCAATCGTCCTTCGGGACGGCATCGTCGCCCAGCATAATGGCAGCGAGCGGCCCCGCCGCGTCTTGAACCGAATTGCAGGGCCGCGACCAACGATTGGAAGCGGAAGGCTCCGGCGAAGTCGCGTTCTCTCCATCCAGGCTACGTTTGCTAAGACGTTCGCGTGAGCAGGAGTCCCAATACGAGGACGACGACAAGATTGTAGATACCATGCAAAATAATTGCCGCCCTGATTCCGCAAAAATGCCGTGCGAAACCCAGGATAACTGCGGTCGGAATAAGCATTATCGGCACCAGGAGCCCGCGGTCTATGTGCGAGAGGAGCCAAAGGCCACATGACAACAGTGCGGTCGGAAATGCGCGCCAATGTTGTCGGACCCCTGTCCAGAGCCACCCTCTGTAAAAGAGCTCTTCCGCAAATGGGGCTAAGATGACTGTCCCTACCGTGAACGCTATCAGCGTCCACGGGCTTGCGCCGCGCCAGTTTGAGACCCACTGAGGGAACACGCCATTCCAGAAGGCCGATGCAACGAAAGCCCACGCTGCCGCCAGAACCGCAAGCACGACCAGAAGCCACCATCGTGTTATCGGCCTGTCATCTACACCAGCGCGACGATCGCCGTGTCCAACCACCACGCTTCGTTTGCGCACCGCGATCAGCAGGGTGCAACCTGCCAAGAACACCATGACGGTAGCGGGGATCGGGTCGAACAGAGAAATGTTCTGAAAGCGTTTCAATACGCCTACCGCGAAGCCGACTGGGAACCCGCTGGCGAGTTCAGTCAGCAACCACCAACCGATAGCAATAAGTATCAAGCGACCAACCGATTCGGGCCGATCGACCATTGCGGCCGGCGGCTCGGGAGCGGCCGACGCGCCGTCGCGTGTTATTGCCATGGCGTTCCCCCCGCCCCATAGCTTAGCAGCAAACCCATACAGGTTGTAAATTGCGGGGATGCCATCGTCCCGGGTTGGTGATGAGTTCCTGCGCGACCCAACAGCCCCGGATTTCGCTTCGCTTCATCCGGGCTACGCTTGCCGAGGCAGCGAGATTGCTTCGCTGCGCTCGCAATGACAGCCGGCCCGTCTCAATAAATCCCGATCAACGGCCAGTAGAACGGCACCAGCAGCAGCAGGATGAAGAACTCCGCCAGGGTGAGCAGCGCGCCGATGCGCACGAGGTCGCGGGCCTCGAAGTAGCCGTAGGAATAGCCCAGCACCAGCACGCCCGACTGGTAGGCGAACAGCTTGCCGCCGGCCGAGAAGGTCCACAACAGGCCGAGCATCAGCGCGTTCATGTCGTGCGACTTGGCGAACTGCATCACCAGGGGCATCGACGTGCCCAGCATCGAGATCTCGCTGGCGAGAAAGAAGTGATAGATGAACCCCGTCCAATACATGACGAAGGTCGTGCTGAAGATATTGCCGAGGAAGGGCTCGGCCCTGGTAAGGAACACCGTGGTGAGCACGTCGAGGCCCTTGGTGGCTTCGAGCACGTTCCCCATGCTGATGGCGGCGGCGACGAAGAAGACCGGCATGTAGTTCACGTTGCGCATGTCGTCTTCGTCGAGAATGCCGACGGGCGGCAGCAGCGCGAACAGGCCGACGCCGAGCGCGATCATCGCGGGCGGCAGATGATGCAGGAAGTCGGTGACCCACAGCAGGATGGCGACGCCGACGAGCAGCGCGGCCTTCTTCTCCAGCCACGACCACGGACCCATCTTGACGAGCTCGTCGCGGAAAAAATCCGTGCCGCCGGTCAGCGCCGCCTGCTCGGGCGGATAGAGCCACAGGGTCAGGCGCCACGCGATCAGCACCGTGATGATGCTGGCGGGCAGGAAAGCGAGCAGCCACTGGCCCCACAACACCTCGACATTGCCGAATTTCGCCATCGCGCCAGCCGCCGTGATCGAGCCGGCGCCGGCCAGGATCATCTTGTCGAACAGGTTGCCGGTGTAGGTCATGATCAGGAACATGCCGCGGGCGATGTTGCTGCCCTTCTGCGCCTGAAACGCCTCGATCAAGGCGAGCGAGATGGTGGCGAGGATCGCGACCCGCGCGAGCCCGGACGGCACGATGAAGGTCAGGATGAAGTCGGTCATGATGAGGCCGAGCAGGATCCTGGAATAGGTCGAGCCCACCCGCAGCATCACCGAATAGGCGAGCCGGCGGGCGAGGCCCGACTTGCTGGCGACGCGCCCGAGCAGCAAGGCGGCAAACAGGAACCAGGGCGTGTCGTTCGCAAAGCCGCTGAATGCCACGGGGAAACGCACGACCCCGAGCGCCCAGAACAGGAAGCAGCCGACGAAGCCGGCGAGCGCGAACTCCATGGCCTGCGTCATCCACGCCACCACCATGAAGCACACGATCGCCAGGCCGTGCTGGGTCTGCGGCGCCAGGCCGAGCGGTGCGAACCACAGGGCGAGCGGCACCAGCACGCACAGGAGGAAGCCGAGTGATCCCACCCCCGGGATTGTGACGTCGGACGTGTGCGCGGACTTGAGCGGCAGTCCCGGGTCTTGTGAGCTCATAACAAGGGCCTTTCGATGAGCGATGCGTTCCGGCCCGGTATAGCGTCAACCCGCCACGGACGGGAAGAGCCTCGTCTGCGATGACCCACGCGGCCGGCGAAGATCCGGGCGCTACGCAGCCGCGGATGACTCGCGTCTGATGGCGGCTGTTCGTGTTATCAAGGTTTCGGCGCGTGCCGCACGACCGACAATGGGTGCCCCCAATGTGTTCCGACAAGCCCGACTATCCGCCGATCCGCCGCATCGTCACCGGGCACGACGCGCATCAGGTCGCCAAGGTGATCACCGACGGCCCGGCCGCCAACTGGAAATCCGGCTCGCCCGGCACGGTGTCGACCCTGATCTGGTCGACCGATTCGACGCCGGCCGACATTTCGATCGGCGAGACGATCGAGGATCTCGGCGCCCGCATGCTCGGCACCGCGCCGCCCGCGAACGGCACGCGCTTTGCGGTGATCGACTTTCCGCCCGGCAACAGCGGCCGCATGCACCGCACCGAGACGGTCGACTACGTGATCGTGATCTCGGGCGAGATCGACATGGACATGGACAAGTCCACGGTTCGCCTCAAGGCCGGCGACGTCATGGTCCAGCGCGGCACCCATCACGCCTGGGTCAATCGCGGGCCCGAACGCGCGCGGCTCGCCTTCGTGTTGATCGACGCCGCGCCGCTCGGCATCGGGCATCCGGTGGCAGGCGGCGCGAGCCCCCGGTGAGCTCAGGACCGGCGGCGCCGTCATGGCGTCCTCTCGCGCCTCACCGCCAAACACTGTTCCGGGCCCCTGCCGATTTCCCCTGACGCGCCGCCAGCGTGCGATTTTCCCGGATCACGGCCGGACTTGAAGGATTCGCCACCCCATGCCGGGGCGGCGTCACCAAAAAACCTTCCCCGCAGGCGTCACGGGACTCCAGGCGGCCGGTATCCCTCAGCCGTCCGATGAGCTGCCCTGCAAATAGCCGATTGCTCCGCTCGGCGTGGAAGTTGTACCTAAGAGCCGTCACCAGCTTCCGACCGGGCTCGATCGCGCCGATGCAGCGAATGCAATTGATCATGGAACGAACGCTCCAGCGGATGCGGTCCGCCGCAACCCCCGGCGGAGCCGGCGGCGTCCTGGCGGGACTGGGTCTCGTCGCCGCGGTCACGCTTATCCTGGAGGTGGTCAAGACCTTCATCGAGCTGCCGCCGATCGCGATCACCTACCTCATTCCGGTCCTGATCGCGGCGATCCGCTGGGGCTATCTGTCCGCGATGGTCACCACGATTGCGGGCGGCTTTTGCTCGGCGTTCTTCTTCTACAAGCCGACGCATACGATATTCGTGGAAGATCCCGCCCGGCGGCTCAGCCTGATGATCTTCGCGATCGTCGCTGTGGTGGCGGCGCATCTCGCCGTGCGCATGCGCCGCGAATCGGAAGTGGTCCTGAAGCGCGAAAAGGAGATCAACGACCTCTACGCCTTTTCGCGCCGGCTGGCCGCAGGCCACTCGACCTCGGAAATCTTCGACGCGATCCAGCGGCATCTCTCGACCGTCGTCGGGCGCAGGGTCGCGCTGTTCGAGCCGCGCCGTCCGGCCGAGGGCAAGCCGGAACCGATCGGCGAAAGCGACGTTCCGCAAAACGTCCGCGCTGAGGTGACTGCGGTCCTCGCCGGGCATGCCACCGCCGGCATGCCGATCGCGGACCATCAAGGCAATCTCTGGCTGGTGCGCGCCGTGTCGCGCAAGGCTCCCGATCTCGGCGTGATCGCCATCGATCTCGGACGGCAGACCCCCGAGTCGGAAGAGGAGATCCGCGCCCGCATCGAGGCGGTGCTGCACGACGCGGCATCGACCCTGGAGCAGCTCGGGCTCGCGCACGCCATCACGGAGGTGCGGATGCGCGCGGAGTCGGAACGATTCCGTGACGCGCTGATCGGCTCGGTGTCGCATGAGTTGCGCACGCCCCTGTCTTCCATTCTCGGCGCCGCCACCGTGCTGCGCAACGCGCCGGCGGTCGCCGGCGACCCGCGCCTCGTGGCGCTCGCGAACGTGGTTCACGACGAATCGGAACGGCTCAACAACGAAATTCAGAACCTGCTCGACGCCACCCGTATCAGCGGCGAAGCCTTGCATCCGAAGCTCGAATGGGCCGAGGTGGCCGATGTCGTCAACACGGCGCTGGAGCGCCGTCGCGGCCCCGGCGCGGCGCACGCGATCGACGTCGATCTGCCGGCCAAGATGCCGCTCGTCCAGGTCGACGCGGTGCTGATCGAGAAGGCGTTGGGCCAAATCCTGGCCAATGCCGTCAAATATTCTCCGCCCGGCTCGCGGATCAAGATTCGCGGATGGCAGGAGGGCGGCGTGTTCGCGCTTTCGGTGAGCGACCAGGGCGCCGGCCTGTCGCCGGAGGACACCGCGCATCTGGGCGAGCGATTTTTTCGCGGCCGCCGGCATGTATCGTCGACGCCGGGCTCCGGACTCGGATTCTGGATCGCCAATGCGTTTGTCGCCGCCAACGGGGGGACGATCGAGGCCGACAGCTCGGGTGAGGACAAGGGGACGACGGTGACCATCCGTTTGCCGATACCGGCCAACGCCGAACAACTGGAGAGCATCTCGAGTGATTGACACCGCCACTGCCCCCAACGTGCTCGTCGTGGACGACGAGCTGCAGATCCGCCGCTTCCTGCGCAGCGGGTTCGAGTTCGACGGCTATTCGGTCAGCGAGGCGGAAAACGGCCGCGAGGCGATCCGCGCCGCCACCCTGCGGCCGACCGATCTCATCATCCTCGATCTCGCGTTGCCGGATCTCGACGGATCGCAGGTGCTCGAGCGCATCCGCTCATGGTCGAGCGTTCCCATCATCATCCTGTCGGTGAAGTCGAGCGAGGCCGAGAAGGTGCGCCTGTTCGAGCTCGGCGCCGACGACTACGTCACCAAGCCATTCGGCATGGCCGAGCTGCTGGCGCGGTCCAAGGTCGTGCTTAGGCGCAAGACGCGCGCCATGACGGGCGACAGCGTCATCAGGATCGATCGTCTGAAGATCGATCTCGCGGCCCGCAACGTCTTCGTCGACGAGGAGCGCCTGACGCTGACGCCGAAGGAATATCGTCTGCTGCAAGTCCTCGCCCAGCACCCCGGCAACGTGCTCACCCACCAGGAATTGCTGAAGGAGATCTGGGGCCTGCCCCACATCAACGACACGCATTACCTGCGCATCGTCGTGCGCAAGCTGCGTCAGAAGATCGAGGCCGATCCGAACCGCCCGCGCATCCTGCTGACCGAGCTCGGCGTCGGGTATCGCCTGGCTCCGCCGAACGAGCCGGCCGACAGCAAGGCGCATTGAGGTCCCGCCGGCCTCATCGGGGGGTGGCGGGATAGGCGTGCCGCCGGCCCGCCGGATCCAGCACCTCGTAGGACGGATCGCCTCCACCGCACGCCGATATGTAGGTCGGTCCGACCGGCACCTTGCCGGCGCCGCCCGGGATGTCGAGCACGTAGGTCGGCTGGCACAGGCCCGAATAGCGCCCGCGCAGCGCCCGCATGACGCCCTGTCCCTCGGCGATGCTCGTGCGCAGATGCGCGGTGCCGGGCGCGAGGTCGCCCTGGTGCAGGTAATAGGGCTTGATCCGGCTCTCGACCAGCGCGCGCATGAGCGCTCCCAGCGTTGCCGCATCGTCGTTGACGCCTTTGAGCAGAACCGATTGGCTCAGCATCGGAATGCCGGCATCGACAAAACGCGCGCAGGCGGCGCGCGCGGCCGGCGTGAGCTCGCGCGGGTGATTGACGTGCAGCACCACGTAGCTCGCCTTGTGGCGCGCTTTGAGGGCGCGCACGACCTCGCGCGTCACCCGCTCGGGCGTCGCGACCGGAACGCGCGTGTGCACGCGGATGATCTTGACGTGGTCGATCGACGCAAGATCCCGCACGACGCCGCGCAACCGGCGCGCCGACAAGACCAGCGGATCGCCGCCGGTCAGGATGACCTCCCAGATCTCCGGACGCGCCGCGATATAGGCCAGCGCTCCCGCAAGCTCGGCGGCCGACAGCGCGGGCCGCCCGCGCGGACCGACCACTTCCCGCCGGAAGCAGAACCGGCAGTAGACCGGGCACACATGCACCAGCTTCAACAGAACCCGGTCGGGATAGCGATGCACGATGCCGGCGACCGGGCTCATCGCATCGTCGCCGATCGGATCGGCACGCTCCTCGGCGGTGACGCGCAGCTCGGCCGCGTCGGGCACGAATTGGCGGGCGATCGGATCATGCGGATCGGATGGATCGATCAGCTCCGCGATCGCGGGGCTGATGGCGATCGCGTATTTGGACGCGACGGCGGCGAGCTCGCCCAAACGCTCGGGCGGCGCCAGCCCGGCGGCGGCCAGCTCGGTGGGATGACGCAAAGTCCTGGCGGCGGATCGCATGGCCATCTTTTCTCGGGTTCGGGAAGCGGGGACCAAACCGCAATTTGCCGGGTGACGCAACCCGCCGCCTGACAAGCGTGGTCCCCGGCCCCGCCCGGCGTTATGAAGGGCGCATGGATTTCGACGACGACTTTCGCGCCCGGCTGCACGACCTCATGACCTGGCGCCGGGACGTCCGGCGCTTCCGGGCCGAGCCGCTGCCGCCGGGCACGCTGGACCGGCTGATCGCGCTCGCCTGCCTGGCGCCCTCCGTGGGGCTGAGCCAGCCTTGGCGGTTCGTGATCGTGGAGAGCCCGGATCGCCGCCGGGCCGTGCGCGACGACTTCACGGCCTGCAATGCGGCGGCGCTCGCCGCCCAGGGCGGCGAGCAGGCGGCGCGCTACGCGCGCCTGAAGCTCGCCGGGCTTGGCGAGGCGCCCGGACAGCTCGCCGTCTTCGCCGACCGCGACACCGAGACCGGCCATGGGCTCGGGCGGCATACCATGCCGGAAATGGCCGAGTATTCGGTGGTCAGCGCCGTGACCGCGATGTGGCTGGCGGCGCGTGCCGAGGGCATCGGGATGGGCTGGGTTTCCATTCTCGATCCCGCGCGCGTCAAGGCGATCCTGGAGGTGCCGGAGGCCTGGCGGTTCATCGGCTATTTCTGTCTCGGCTTTCCCGAAGAGACGCATGTCCAGCCCGAGCTCGAACGCGCCGGATGGGAGCGACGCCGGCCGGCCGAGAGCGTGGTGCTGCGGCGGTGACTGCTATTCGGGCGGAAGCGCCACCGGAGTCCAGATCACCTGCTCGATCCGGCTCGCGCCGGTGACCAGCATGACCAGACGGTCGAAGCCGAGCGCGCTGCCGCAAGCGGGCGGCATGCGGCCGAGCGCGGCCAGGAAATCCTCGTCGACCGGATAGCGCTCGCCGTAGCGGCGCTGCTTTTCGGCCATCTCGGCGTCAAAGCGCCGGCGCTGCTCGGCCGCATCGGTCAATTCGCCGAACGCATTGGCGATCTCGACTCCGCAGACATAGAGCTCGAAGCGCTCGGCGACGCGCGGATCGCCTGCTTTCGGGCGCGCCAGCGCGGCCTCGACAGCGGGATATTCGTCGAGGATGGTGGCGCGGCCGATTCCCAGATTGGGCTCGATCCGCTCGACCAACACGCGGCTGAAAATATCGCTCCAGCCGTCGTCCTCGGTGCAGCGCACGCCCGCCGCCGCCGCCTGCGCGGCGAGCGCGTCGCGATCGCCCTCATGGGGGGCTTCGCGGGCGTCTTCCGCGGCGCGGAGCGTGGCGAGAAGATCGATGCCGGCGAAGCGCAAAAAGGCGTCCGCCACCGTGAGGCGCTCCGGGGCTGCGAACGGGTCGGCGGTTCGCCCGCGAAACGCGATCCGCTCGGTCCCGGCCGCGCGCGCCGCAATGGCGAGCAGCGCCGCACAGTCATCCATCACCGCCTCGTAGGGCTCGTCTGCGCGGTACCATTCCAGCAGGGTGAATTCGGGATGGTGCAACGCGCCGCGCTCGCGGTTGCGAAACACGCGGGCGAACTCGAAGATCCGGCGCTCGCCGGCCGCGAGCAGCTTCTTGGCGGCGAATTCGGGCGACGTATGGAGATAGAGGCGCGCATGCTGCGCGGCCGGCGTCACCAGCTCGGTCGCGAAGGCATGGAGATGGGCCTCGTTTCCGGGCGAGACCTGCAGGATGGCGGCCTCGACCTCGATGAAGTCGCGCGCCGCGAAAAAGGCCCGCAGCGCCGCCATGATGCGGGCGCGCCCCATGAGGAAGGGGCGGCGGTCGGCATGGACATGGGGCGCCCACCAGGGCGTGTCGGCCGGCATTCAGGGCTTTCGTGGCCGGCCGGGGGGGTTGCGAAAAATACTGGCAAAACGGCGCATAATCAGTATGTTCCCGCCACGAATGAGGCCCGCAGGTCCCTCGCGCAGCCGTGGCGAAGGGCGCCTGGCCGCTTTTCAATCAAGGAACATCCCGTGAAAGTCATCGCCAGCTCGCTCCGCAAGGGCAATATCGTCGACATCGACGGCAAACTCTATGTCGTTCTGAATGCGGAAAGCTTTCATCCCGGCAAGGGCACGCCGACCACCCAGGTCGACATGCGCCGGATCAGCGACGGCGTAAAGACCGCCCAGCGCTACAAGACCACCGAGCAGGTCGAGCGCGCCCATGTGGAAGACCACGAGTTCCAGTTCCTCTACCAGGACGGCGACGGCCTGCATTTCATGAACATGGAGAACTACGACCAGGTGACGTTGCCGGCGGACCTCGTCGGCGATCAGGCGGTCTATCTCGAGCCCGAGATGAAGGTCATGCTGGCGATCCATGAAGGCCTGCCGGTCTCGATCAACCTTCCGCAAAAGACGACCCTGGAAGTGGTGGAGACCCAGCCGGCCACGAAGGGCCAGACCGCCGCCTCGTCCTACAAGCCGGCGCTGCTGTCGAACGGCGTGCGCACCAACGTGCCGCCCCATATCGTGACCGGAACGCGGATCGTCGTGATGACGGCGGACGGCTCCTACGTGGAGCGGGCGAAGGATTGAGGCCGCGCCCACCGGGCGCGCACCCGCGGTAGCGGGCGTCGCGACGTTTCGAATCACCGCCCGCAGGACCCTCCTCGCCTCATCGCGCGACGCTGTGCGGCATTCCGCCCGCGTCGGCGGCTGCGCGTCCGCCGGAGGATGGTAAGGTCGAGGCCGCCGCCCTCGCGAGAACAAAATCGCCAATTATCCCGGCGTCGCAGCCCAAACGTGGGATGCGCGCGCGCCGGGAGGGGTTGGCAACGCGCGACACGTCCATCGGTTCCCGAAAAATCAATTCATGGAGGCCATGAGCCGGCTTGGCTTGTGTGGCCCACCTACCCTGCCGAAGATATCCTGAGCAAGCAGAGGACCAAAGGCCGATGTCGTGGCTGATCGACCCGCAATATGCGGTCGCCGGATTCCTGGTCGGCGCGCTCGTCGGCGTGACCGGGGTGGGCGGGGGATCGCTCATGACCCCGATCCTGATCGTGCTGTTCGGCGTATCGCCCGCCACGGCGGTAGGGACGGACCTCCTGTTTGCGGCCGCCACCAAGACGGTCGGCAGCCTGGTGCACGGCGTCAACCGGACGATCGACTGGCGGATCGTGCGGCGGCTAGCGGCCGGCAGCATCCCGGCGACGCTGCTCGCACTTGCGGTGCTGTCATGGCTGCTGAAAACCCCCGGCGGGGCGGGTCACATCATCACGGGATTTCTCGCCGTGGCGCTGTTCGTGACGGCCGCGGCGCTGATCGCGCGCAACCGTATTTCGGCGCTCTATGCTCACCGCCTCTCCGGTCTCGACGATCGGAAGATCGCGACGCTGACGATTGCGACCGGTGCGTTGCTCGGAATTTTCGTGACCTTCTCCTCGGTCGGCGCGGGCGCGATCGGCGTGGTGGCGCTGGTCCTGCTTTATCCGCAGGTTGCGACCGTGCGCATCGTCGGCTCCGACATCGCGCATGCGGTCCCGCTGACGCTGATCGCGGGGCTCGGCCACGGCCTCGTGGGCGCAATCGACGTCCACACGCTGGTATCCCTGCTGGCCGGCTCGCTCCCCGGCATTTTCGCCGGCAGCGTCGTGTCGGCGCGCGTTCCCGATGTCGCGTTGCGCTATATTCTGGCGGCCGTGCTCGTGAGCGTGGGCGTGAAGCTCACCATGGACATGAATGTTCTGCCCACGCTCGCGGTCAACCAGCCCGCACCTTGACGACGCGACCGCTCAGGTGCCGACCCGCAGCGGCGCGTTGAGCTTGCGCAACGCCGCGAGCGCGGAGAGCGCCGTGATCTTGCCGGTCTTCGGATTTTCCGACGGGATATTCTCGATCGCGAGCGAGAAGCGGGCGGAATCCGCATCGACCTCGATGCTGTGGCAATTGCGGGTGACCGCCGGATCCGCCCAGATCTCGATGGTGGTGCGATCCGGCCCGATGCCGGCGAGTGAGAGCGCCGCGACCACGTTCACGTTGGCGGGAAAACCGGCCGCCGCCTCGCGGGCCGAGCCGCTGAAGACGCATTTGGCCGTATTGAGACCCTCGAGCGAGATGTTGTGCTTCACCAGGTAGGGCGCGCCGACGAGACCGCCGGGCGGCTTGCGCGTGATCATGCGCACCGAATGAATGGTCCCCTCCGCGGCCGCCGACACCGCGTCGAGCCCGAGCAGGGCGCCGGTCGGCACCACGATCTGTCCGCCATTGGCCTTGGCGAGCTCGATCAGATGCGGCCGCGGCAGGAGCGCACCCGCGCTCAGCACCATGACGCGCTTGCCGGCCTGCAGCATCGGCCGGCAGATGTCCTCGAGCGCGTCGGCCGGCGCGCATTCGACCGCCATATCGGCATAGCGCGGGAATTCGTCGAGCTCGACCAGCGGGCAGACAATCCGCTGCTCATCGAGCCAGGCCTGCGCCTTCGCCCGGTCGCGCGCGGCCGCACAGGCGAGGGTCGCGCCCGGCACGCCTTGGGCGAGCCCACGCGCCAGCGCGCGACCGATGGCGCCGAGGCCGGCGATGGCGACGCGGGTCGTGGACATGCGGGGGGTCTCCGTGGGCACAAACCGCTCATACGCGGCTTGCCGGGGCGCGGCAAGCCGCGCCTTGACCTCCCTCCCGGCATGGCCCAATGGTTCGCGCACAAGCGTAAATCAGGAGAAATTCATGCAAAAATTGCTGTTCGGCATGGCATTGGCCGCGCTCGCGGGTGTCGCGGGGCCGGCCGCGGCCCAGGATTATCCGAACCGGCCCGTCACCATGATCATCCCTTTCGCGGCCGGCGGCCCGACCGACGTGCTCGGCCGCATCGTCGGGGCGCGCATGGGCGAACTGCTCGGTCAGCAGGTGGTGATCGAGAATGTCGGCGGGGCCGGCGGCATGACCGGCTCGGCCCGTGTCGCCCAATCGGCGCCCGACGGCTACACCATCGCGCTCGGCACCGTGGGCACCCATGCCCAGGGCCAGTCGCTCTACAAGAAACCGCTCTACAACGCGGCCACTGATTTCACGCCCGTGGCGCTGATCGCCGAGGTGCCGATCGTGCTGATCGCGCGCAAGGACTTTCCGGCCGGCAACCTCCAGGAATTCGTCGACTACACCAAGAAGAACCAGGACAAGATCACCTTCGGTTCGGCCGGCACCGGCTCGGCGACGCATCTCGGCTGCGTGGTGCTCAACACCGCGATGGGCACCAACATCACGCACGTGCCCTATCGCGGCACCGGTCCCGCGATGCAGGACCTGCAAGGCGGCCGCATCGATTTCCTCTGCGAGGTGGTGAGCACCGCCAAGCCGCAGATCGACGGCGGCACCGTCAAGGCGATCTCGATCCTGACCAAGCAGCGCTCGCCCGCGCTCCCGAACGTCCCGACCGCGGTCGAGCAGGGCCTGGCGAATGTCGAGGCCTATACCTGGAACGCGATCTTCCTGCCCAAGGGCGCGCCCGACGCGGTCGTCAAGAAGCTGCACGACGCGGCCCTCGGCGCCATGCATACGCCGGCCGTCAAGGAGCGTCTGGAAGGCCTGGGCGCCGTGATCGTGGCTGACGATCGCGCCACGCCGGAATATCTCGGCAATTTCGTCAAGAGCGAGATCGAGAAGTGGGCGGCGCCCATCAAGGCGAGCGGCGCGACCGCGGATTGATCACTGCGGACCGATTGTCATTGCGAGCGTAGCGAAGCAATCTCGCGCCTCATATGCCGAATGGGATTGCTTCGGCGTGCTTCGCACGCCTCGCAATGACGAAGAGGGGATTTCCATGATGGAAGGCTTCACCCGCACCGAGATAAAAACCTCGGGTGCGCGCATCGTCACCCTGCGCGGCGGCAGCGGTCCGCCGGTGCTGCTCATGCACGGCAATCCGTTCACGCATTTGTCGTGGCAGAAATTCGCGCCGCGGCTCGCCCAGGACTTCACCGTCGTGGCGACCGACCTGCGCGGCTACGGCGATTCGGAGAAGCCGCCCGGCGGCGACGACCACGCGGGCTATTCGTTCCGCGCCATGGCGCAAGACCAGGTCGAGGTGATGGCGGCGCTGGGCTTCGAG
>DATBBS010000608.1:0-21792 GCA_036270895.1 Xanthobacteraceae bacterium | reverse complement strand
ACCGAAGTTGAACCGATCGACGCGCACCCGGGCTTCCGACAACGCGCCGTCGGCCACGGCATGCTCCAGCCGTGCCTTGATCCGCTCGCGCGCCTCGACGTCCTTCGACACGATGACGATCTCGGCAAAGGATTCGTCCGGCAGCTGCGGATTGAGCCCGAGCCAGAACCGAGGCGAGCCCTGCCCCACATAGGCGGTGTAGGTTGCGATATCCTGGTCGTCCTTCAGCAGCGTTTCCGCCTTCTTCACCGACTGCAGCGTCGTCCCGAATGCCGTGCCGGCCGGCAGACGGAGCTGGAAGAACAGTTCCGGACGCTCCGAGAGCGGAAAGAATTGCTGTTGCACCCGACCGAAGGCGACGATCGACAGCAGGAAGATCCCGACGGTGGTCACCACCACGGTGACGCGTCGCTCGACGCACCATGCGATCACGCGGCGAAGAGCACGATAGACGCCCGTCTCGTAGATCGCATGCGGATCGTGACCGGGTGCGATCCGTTTGAATGTGGGCAGAAGCTTCACCCCGATATAGGGCGTGAACACCACCGCCACGAGCCACGATGCCACCAGCGACAGCGCGACGACCCAGAAGATGCCGCCCGCATATTCGCCGACCGATGAATTGGCGAAACCGATCGGCAGGAAGCCCGCCGCCGTCACGAGCGTGCCGGTCAACATCGGGAAGGCCGTGGATTCCCATGCGAAGGAGGCCGCGCGGACGCGGTCCCATCCCTGCTCCATCTTCACCACCATCATCTCGACCGCAATGATGGCATCGTCGACCAGCAACCCGAGTGCGATGATGAGCGCGCCGAGGGTGATCCGGTGCAAGTCGAGGCCCATCGCGTTCATCACGATGAAGACGATGGCGAGCACCAGCGGCACCGACAAGGCGACCACGATGCCGGTGCGCCAGCCCAGCGCCAGGAAGCTGACGAACAACACGATGGCCAGCGCCTCGATGAAGGAATGGACGAATTCGCTGACCGCATGGTCCACCACGGCCGGCTGATCGGCGATCTGCTCGAGCTCGAAGCCCTGCGGCACGGCGGCCATCAGCTGCGCGGTGGCGCTCGCTACGGCAGGACCGAGCTCGAGGATGTTGGCGCCTTTCGCCATGACCACGCCGATGCCGATGGCCTGCTTGCCCTTCTGGCGCACTTCGAAGCTCGGCGGATCGGCATAGCCATGCGTCACGGTTGCGATGTCGCCGAGGCGGAACACGCGGCCGTTGGCCTCGATCGGCGTCTGCGCGACGGTCGCGACCCCGTCGAGCGCGCCGGTCACCCGCAACGGCACGCGTTGCGCCGTCGTCTCGACCACGCCCGCCGGCACCACCGCGTTCTGCCGCGCCAACGACTGGAAGATCTGGTCGGTGGTGACGCCCAGCGTCGTAAGCTTGGCATTCGAGAATTCGACGAAAATCTTTTCGTCCTGGGTCCCGTACAGATTGACCTTGGTGACGTCCTTCACCTTGAGGAGACGCTGCCGGAGCGCCTCCGCGACTTTCTTCATCTGGGCGTAGTCGCCGCCCTCGGACGTCAGCATGTAAAGGACCGAGTCGACGTCGCCATACTCGTCGTTGATCGACGGGCCGATCAGGCCTGCCGGCAGATCATCCTTGATGTCGCCGATCTTCTTGCGGAGCTGATAGAACAGCTGCGGCACGTCGCGCGCCGGCGTGTTGTCCTTGAACGCCACTTGCATCGCGGTGAAAGCCGGCTTGGTGTAGGTCGTCACCTTGTCGAGATAAGGCAGCTCCTGCAGCTTCTTTTCGATCGGATCGGCCACCTGGGCCTGCATGTCGGTTGCGGTCGCGCCCGGCCAGATCGCGCTGACGATCACCACCTTGATGGTGAAGGACGGATCCTCGGCGCGCCCCAGGCTGCGATAGGACAGCAGCCCCGCCAGACCGAAGATCGCGATCAGGAACAGGATCAGCGCCGGATGGGCGACCGCCCAGGCAGAGAGATTGAAGCGTCGCATCGCCAGCTCCTGTCTACACCTGTCTGCCTCGTTCAGAAGGACAGTGACGACACGACCCTGACCTTCTGCGCCGGATCGAGCTTCTGGACGCCGACGATGACGACGTCCGTGCCCTCGTCGACGCCGCCGTCGATCAACACGTCCTTGCTCTCGTAGCCCGTCACATTCACGCGCTTGCGCATGATCGTGCCGGACTTGGGGTCTGCGACGTAGAGAGAAGGCCCATCGCCCTGGTTGAACAGCGCCGAAAGCGGCAGGCGCGCGACCCGGGCGCTGGCCGCGTCGGACAGCGACAGCGTGGCGGTCATGCCGAGTTGCACGTCGTCGTCCGCTTCGATGATCGAGAACTTGGCGAGGTAGGTCCGCGTGGCGGGATCGGACGATGGCGCGAGCTCGCGCAGCCTGGCGACATAGCGCTTGTCGGGATTGGACCACACCGAGACCCGCGCCTCGCCGGATCTCGCGCCCGACAGCAGGCTTTCAGGTATCGCGACCACCACTTCCTTTTCGGCAAGCCGCGCGACCCGGACCGCGGTCTGCCCGGACGCAACGACTTGTCCCGGCTCGATCAATGTGGCGGTGACGACACCCGGCGCGTCGGCCAGCAAGGTCGCATAGGAGAGACTGTTCTTGGTCAGGTCGACCGAGCGTTCGGCGCGATTGAGCCGCGCGCGCGCCTCGTCGGCGGTCGCCTTGGCCTGCTCGATCTGCGCCTGGGTCGCCCAGCCCTTTGCCTTGAGGTCGTTCGCACGGGTCTCGGCGGCGACCGCCTGCGCGAGCACGCCCGTGGCGGCGCGGAATTCGGCATCGGCCTGTTCGGCCTGCAGCTTGAGATCGACTTCGTCGAGCACCGCGAGCGGCTGACCGGCGGCCACCAGGGCGCCAACCTCGACCAGCCGCTTCTGGACCTTTCCCGTCACCCGGAAGCCCAGATCGGACTCGATCCGCGGCCGAACCATGCCCACACAACTGCGATCGGGGACCTGCGGCCGGTAGTGAACGGCCGCAACCAGGACTGGCCTGGGGGGCGTGGTCGGCTCGGCCGTGATCTGGTTACATGCCGCCAAGACGCTGGTCGACAGCAGTAAACCGATGATTTTGCTCGCGAAAGAGGTTCGAACCGACATCGCACCACCCCATCGTCTGACTTGTGACGAATATCAATAATCGTCAGTCATCAAACGTCAAGTCACGGACGCGTTATCGGGGGCGCCACATCAAAGGACGCTAGGCCCACGAGGGAGGCTTCAACGAATGATACGAGGAAGGCGCCTGCTGCGGGCCAACAGAGCGGCAAGCGCATTCGGCTCGCCATCGTCCATCTCGGCACCACAACGGATCCTGGCTGGGGCGCCTGGATTCGAACCAGGGAATGGCGGAATCAAAATCCGCTGCCTTACCACTTGGCTACGCCCCAATGCGCGACAGGCGGGCGGACCATAATGGCCGCGCTGCCGCTAATCAAATGCTTGTCCGACCGGCGCTCTGACCGTGACTGAGTTATCGCTGCCGGCGCTCCGGCAATGCACCACGCCCCAATGTTTCGGCGAGCAACAGCATTTTCAACGGAAGAAGCCGCGTCAAAACGACGAGCGAGTCGCGATTGACGATCGGCATCCGGGCGCAGTGTCGACTGCGTGCCCCTCATGGCGCAAGACTGCACCCGTTTGGCGTGATTCTGCTCTACACTTCCGGCCGACCTTGGCGCTGCGCGGATTTCCAACGAGCTACGGCCGCTGGAAGGCCGCGCGCCACACTCCACGGAACACCCCATGACCTACCGGGCACCGGTCGCCGACATTGCCTTCACGCTCAAGCACGCGGCCGGCTTCGCGGCCGCCCGCCAGGAGGGGGTTTTCGATCTCGGAGACGATCTACTCGAGGCGGTGCTGGAGGAGGCCGGGAAATTCGCGACCGACATCATCGCGCCGCTCAACCGCGTCGGCGACCTCCATGGCACGCCATTCCACGACGGCGTCGTCACCACGCCGCCAGGCTGGAAGGAGGCGTATCGGAGCTGGGCCGCGGCGGGGTGGAACGGCCTGGCGTCGCCCGAGCCGTGGGGCGGCCAGGGCCTGCCCCATGCGGTCAATGCCGCCTGCATCGAGATGTGGAACTCGGCCTCGATGGCGTTCGGCATCGGCCCGGTGCTGACCATGGGGGCGATCGACGCCCTCGCGTTCCACGGCAGCGACGCACTCAAGCAGCAATACCTGCCCAAGCTGATCTCGGGCGAATGGATGGGGACGATGCAGTTGACCGAGCCGCAGGCGGGCTCGGACGTCGGCGCCTTGCGCACCAAGGCGGTGCGCGCGCCCGACGGCAGCTATCGCATCACCGGCCAGAAGATCTTCATCACCTATGGGGAGCATGATCTCACCGACAACATCATCCATTTCGTGCTCGCGCGGCTGCCCGACGCACCGCCGGGCACCAAGGGGATTTCGCTTTTCCTCGTGCCGAAATTCCTGCTCGCGCCCGACGGCGCGCCCGGCGCGCGCAACGACGTGCGGGCCCATTCGGTCGAGCACAAGCTCGGCATCCATGCGTCGCCGACCTGCACCATGGTGTATGGCGATCAGGGCGGCGCGACCGGTTTCCTGATCGGCCAGGAGAACCGCGGCATGGCCTGCATGTTCACCATGATGAACGACACGCGGCTCGCGGTCGGCCTGCAAGGCGTGGCGATCGCCGAGACCGCGACGCAGCAGGCCGTGCAGTATGCGCGCGAGCGCCGCCAGGGCCGCAGCGCCGGCATGACGGCGACGCAATCGGCGCCGATCATCGGCCATGTCGACGTGCGCCGCATGCTCATGACCATGCGGGCGCTCACCCGCGCGGCGCGCGCGATCTGCTACGCCACCGCGGTCGCGATCGATCGCAGCCGTCATGCGGCCGACGCGCGCGCGCGCGCCGCCGCCGACGAGCGCGCGTCGCTGCTGACCCCGGTCGCCAAGGCCTTCTCGACCGACATAGGCAGCGAGGTCGCGTCCCTGGGGATCCAGGTCCATGGCGGCATGGGCTACATCGAGGAAACCGGTGCGGCCCAGCATTATCGCGATGCGCGCATCGCCCAGATCTACGAAGGCACCAACGGCATCCAGGCGATCGACCTGGTGTCGCGCAAGATCGCGCTCGCGGGTGGGGCGGCAGTCGGCGCCTATGTGGATGAACTGCGAAGAACCGTCGCCGCTGTGAAGGCCGCGAATGATCCAGCCTTCGGGGCGACCGGAGAGCGGCTCGGCGCAGCCGTCGAGGACCTGGCGCGCGCCACCGCGTGGCTGCAGGCGCGGCTCGATCGCGAGCCGGAAGCGGCGCTCGCCGGCGCCACGCCCTATTTGCGGCTCTTCGCGCTCGCGGCCGGCGGCTGCATGCTCGCCGACGAAGCGCTGGCGGCGCTCCGCCTCGCCGGCGAGGCAGACGCCCCCGGCCGCATCGCCACCGTGCGCTTCTTCGCCGAAAACCTCGCGACCGCGACGGGCGGTCTCGCCACCAGCATCACCGATGGCGCCGCCTCGGTCGTCGCCGCCGACGCCTTCACATAAATGACTCGGCACCAAATGACCGACCTCGTCATCGTCAGCGACGACGGCCCGATCCGCACCGTGCGGATGAACCGTCCGGACAAGAAGAACGCCCTCACGGTGCCGATGTACGACGCGATGGCGGCGGCGATCGAAAGCGCCGCCGGCGCGGCCGACCTGCACTGCATCGTGATCGCGGGTTTGCCGGGCGCCTTCTGCGCCGGCAACGACCTGCAGGATTTCCTGCATGCGGTCGCGCATGCCGAAGGCCTGAGCGCCCCGCTGCTCAGCTTTCTCCACGTTCTGGCCCGCAACGAAAAGCCGCTGGTCGCCGCCGTCTCCGGCCTCGCGGTCGGCATCGGAACCACCATGCTGCTGCATTGCGACCACGTGGTCGCCGGGACCGACGCGCTGTTCTCGACGCCCTTCGTGCATCTCGGCCTGGTGCCGGAGGCGGCATCGAGCCTGCTGGCGCCGCAACGCCTGGGCCATGCCCGCGCCTTTTCGCTGCTGGCGATGGGCCGTCCGCTCGACGCCGCCGAGGCGCAGGCCTGCGGAATCGTCAACACGGTCGTCGCGCCCGCCGAGGTCGACGCCGAGGCCAAGAAGGCCGCGCTCCAGATCGCGAGCTTGCCGGCGCAGGCGCTCGCCGCCACCCGCCGTTTGCTGCGTGGCTCGCCCGCCGATGTGATCGCCCGGATCGACCAGGAGGCCGAGCTGTTCAAGGCCCATCTCGGCTCGCCCGAGGCGCGCGCCGCTTTCGAAGCCTTCCTGGGGCGCAAGAAGTGATACTCCGTCATGGCCGGGCTTGACCCGGCCATCCACGCCTTGCTTCTTGCCGATACCGCAAGACGTGGATGCCCGCGACATAGGCGAGCGAAGCGACACCGTTCTTCGAACGGCTATGCGCGGGCATGACCATGGGAGAACCGCCATGTCACTCGCCGGCAAGACCCTGTTCATCACCGGCGCCTCGCGCGGCATCGGGCTCGCAATCGCGCTCAGGGCCGCGCGCGACGGCGCCAACATCGCGATCGCGGCCAAGACCGACGCGCCGCATCCAAAACTTCCCGGCACGATTCACACGGCGGCCGCGGAGATCGAGGCCGCGGGTGGACGGGCGCTGCCGCTCATGGTCGACGTGCGCGACGAGGAGGCCGTCAAGGCGGCCATCGCGCGGACGGTCGCGCATTTCGGCACCCTCGACATCGTCGTCAACAATGCGAGCGCGATCGGGCTCACGCCCGCGGCGACGACCGACATGCGCCGCTTCGATCTCATGCAGCAGGTCAATGCGCGCGGCACCTTCATGGTGTCGAAATATGCGATCGCGCATCTCGAACGGGCCGGCAACCCGCATATCCTCATGCTTTCCCCGCCGCTCGACATGAAGGAAAAATGGTTCGCGCCGCACACCGCCTATTCGATGGCGAAGTTCGGCATGAGCCTGGTCGTGCTCGGCCTGGCGGGCGAGCTCAAAACGAAGGGCATCGCCGTCAATGCGCTGTGGCCACGTACCACCATCGCGACCTCCGCGATTCGCAACCTCCTGGGCGGCGACGAAGTGGTGCGCCGCTCGCGCACGCCCGATATCGTGGCCGACGCGGCCCATGCGATCTTCGCCAAGCCGGCAAAAAGCTTCACCGGGAATTTCCTGATCGACGACAGCTTTCTGGCAACCGAGGGCGTGGCCGATTTCGACCGCTACCGGGTCGATCCGACGCGACCCCTGCAGCCCGATTTCTTCGTTCCCGACGACAGTCGGCCGCCCGCTGGCGTCAGCCTCGCGCCCCGGGCGGAGCGGTAAACCGCCATGGCGCGCTTTCTTTCCGCCGGATCGATGATTAAGTGTGGGGCACGTCCCCTCACCGCCTCGACCGGCTGATCGCATGTCCACCCTTTATATCACGCATCCCGCCTGCCTCGACCACATCACGCCGCTCGGCCACCCCGAGCGGTCGGAGCGTCTCAAGGTGGTCGACCGGGTGCTCGAAGGCGAAAAATTCGCCCTGCTGGCGCGCGAGCAGGCGCCTGCCGCCCCCCTCGACACCATCGCGCTCGCCCACCCGCTCGACTATGTGGAGCAGATCCGCGACGCCTGCCCGACCGTCGGCATGGTGCGGGTCGATGCCGACACGTCGATGTCGCCGGGCAGCTTCGAGGCCGCCACACGCGCGGTCGGCGCCGCCACGCGCGCGGTCGACGAGGTGGTGGCGCGCAAGGCCGCCAATGCCTTCTGCGCCGTGCGCCCGCCCGGACATCACGCCGAGACCGCGCGGCCGATGGGGTTTTGCCTGTTCAATTCCGTCGCGGTCGCGGCCCGCCACGCGCAGAAGCAGCACGGAGTCGACCGCGTCGCCATCGTGGATTTCGACGTTCACCACGGCAACGGCAGCCAGGAGATTTTCTGGAACGACCCGACCGTGATGTATTGCTCGACCCACGAGATGCCGCTCTATCCCGGAACCGGCGCGAGCTCGGAGCGCGGCGAGCACAATAATATCGTCAATGCGCCGCTGCGGGCGGGCGACGGCGGCGACAAGTTTCGCGACGCCATGAACAGCGTGATCCTGCCGCGGCTCGACGGCTTCAAGCCGGACCTCATGCTCATCTCGGCCGGGTTCGACGCCCATGCGCGCGATCCGCTGGCGAACCTCAACCTGGTCGAGGCCGATTTCGCCTGGGTCACGGCCCAGCTCATGGATCGCGCCGACAGATATTGCGGCGGCCGGGTGGTCTCGGTGCTCGAGGGCGGCTACGACCTCGAAGGGCTCGCACAATCGGTCGCCGCCCATGTGACGACGCTGATGCGCGGATAACGGGTCGAACCCTGCGCGCGAACGCGATAACATCCTCATCCAGACCTAGCCTTGAGTCGCAAGCATCCGGAACAGCAGCATGGCCGACACCAACCAAGCGGACATCAAGAAGCTCTCCTTCGAGAAGGCGATCGAGGAGCTCGAATCGATCGTCAAGCGGCTCGAGGAAGGCAAGGTGCCGCTCGAGGAGTCGGTCGCGATCTACGAGCGCGGCGAAGCGCTCAAGCGCCGCTGCGAGGAGGTGCTGCGCCAGGCCGAGGCGCGGGTCGAGAAGATCACGCTCGACGCCAGCGGCAAGCCGAAAGGCACCGAGCCTCTGGACGTGCCGTGAGGGCTTCCGTTTCGCCGCGCATTCGGCGTCATCATCCGCGCAAGCGGATGATCCAGTAACCACCGCTGTCGCCTGCGATTACTGGATGCCCCGCTTGCGCGGGGCATGACGAGGCCGGATCAATACACCCCCGGAATCACCCGCTTGGTGCGCCCCATATAGGCGCGATACTCCTCGCCGAAGGTCTCCAGCATCATCCGCTCCTCGCGTCCGACGCGCGCGAAGAACAGCGTCCCGAAGCCGATGAGTCCGGACAATCCCGCGATCCAGTTCGGCAGCAGCAGCGCCTGGGCGAGCGCCCACAGCCAGAAGGCCGCATACATCGGATGGCGCAGCCGCTCGTAGATTCCGCGCGTCACCAGCGTGTGCCGGTCGCGCAGCTCGAGGGTGACCGACCAGGCGCGGCCGAGATCGCGATGCGTCCGGTAGAACAGGATCATCGCGGTTGCCATCACCAGCGTCCCGATCCAGGCCTGCACCGGACGGAACGCATAATCGGCGAATTTTGGCTGGCCGGTGAGCACGTAGATCAGCGGAATGAGGCCGAGGCCGCTGAAGGAGAGCGTAAGCAGCACCGTGTCGCGTACCCGGTCGCGCCGTTGCACGACCGGTGTCCTGCGGGCGCGGCGCTCATGCGGATAGCGGATGATGTACCAGGCGATGCAGCCGAGGCCCCAGATGATCTTTGCGGCAAGAAGCGACATGGCGGCGCGGTTTGCATCAATCGCCGCCGGCCGTCAATGTTGGCGGGCCTGACCGGACGCCCGCTTGCGCGGGCGCGACACGGTCTTAATTTGTAGGCACATCCCCAGGAGGCCAACCCATGAGCTTCTTTCCCGGCAAGGACCCTCGCCCGGGCGACGTGCCCGCCTGCGAAGCGATCGAGCATGTGATCGTTCCGCGCACCAGCGACATCGGCGGCTTTTCGGTCCGCCGCGCGCTGCCCTCGGCGCAGCGCCGCATGGTCGGTCCCTTCATCTTTCTCGACCACATGGGACCGGCGGAGTTCCGCTCCGGCCAAGGCATCGACGTCCGGCCGCACCCCCATATCGGGCTTGCGACCGTGACCTATCTGTTCGACGGCCAGATCATGCATCGCGACAGCCTGGGCAGCGTCGCCGCCATAACGCCCGGCGCCGTCAACTGGATGACCGCCGGGCGCGGCATCGCCCATTCGGAGCGCACCGCGCCCGACCATCGGGTCGCCGGCGAGCCCCTGCACGGGCTGCAATGCTGGGTCGCGTTGCCGGTCGCCCAGGAGGAAGGCGCGCCCGGCTTCGTGCATCATGGCGCCCAAGAGCTTCCGACCGAAACCCACGAGGGCAAGACCGTCCGGGTGGTCGCCGGCAAGTTTCTGGGTCTGACCTCCCCGGTCGTCCCCGGCTGGGACACGCTGTTCGCCGACGCGTCGCTCGAGGGCGGCGCCAAGCTGCCGCTCGACGCCGAGACCGAAGAGCGAGCGATCTACCTGGTGTCGGGCGAGATCGACATCGCGGGCGACCGCTTCGAGGCCGGCCGCCTCCTTGTCTTCAAGCCCGGCGACCACATCACCGTGACCGCGCTCACGCCGGCAAGGCTGGCCGTCGTGGGCGGCGCCGCCATGGATGGCCCGCGTCACATCTGGTGGAACTTCGTCTCCTCGCGTCAGGACCGCATCGAGCAGGCCAAGGCGGATTGGAAGGCCGGCCGCTTCGATGCCGTGCCAGGCGAGAGCGAGTTCATCCCGCTGCCCGAATAGTCCCTGGTCCCGCACGCATGGGCACGCCGGTTCCCGCCCCGCAACCGAGCGGATGGCGCATCCGGAGCTGTCCAGTAACGGTCGGGAGCCGTCACATTTTTGAAACAAGCGGGCCCCTCTACCGTTAACGTTCGAAGCTTCGGGTCGAAGGCCCGATCGCGGCAGACAGCGACTGAGGTAGTCTGATATGGTATGGGAAGCCGGGTCCGATGCCATTGGGGTTTGCACCCGGCCCCCCGGTGCCCTAGTGTCACCCTCGGACTGCTCTAAAGAACGGCGGGTAGCCCGACGGGGGAAGTTCAAGGGGTGGTATGAAGAGGCCAGCAGGCAACCGGGCCGAATCGATGCGCATTGTGTCTGCCTGATTACACAGCAAAGGCCTGAGTTGCGGTAACCTTAAAGCCGCCGAACCGATCCGGAGTAGATTCATTGTCCCAATCGCAGCCCTCGAAAACCCCGTTGCTTGACAAAGTTCATGTTCCCGCAGACCTCCGTCGGCTGTCCGATGCCGACCTGCGCCAGGTGGCCGACGAGCTCCGGCAGGAAATGATCGACGCTGTCGCCGTGACCGGCGGCCATCTCGGAGCCGGGCTCGGCGTGGTCGAGCTCACCGTCGCGCTTCATTACGTCTTCAACACGCCGCAGGACCGGCTGATCTGGGACGTCGGCCATCAGGCCTACCCGCACAAGATCCTCACCGGCCGTCGCGAGCGGATCCGGACCCTGCGTCAGGGTGGCGGTCTGTCGGGCTTCACCAAGCGGGCCGAAAGCGAATACGACCCGTTCGGCGCCGCCAACTCTTCCACCTCGATCTCGTCGGCGCTCGGCATGGCGGTCGCGCGCGACCAGAAGAAAGAGGACAACAACGTCATCGCGGTGATCGGCGACGGCGCGATGTCGGCCGGCATGGCCTATGAGGCGATGAACAATGCCGGCGCCATGGACTCGCGCCTGATCGTGATCCTCAACGACAACGACATGTCGATCGCGCCCCCGGTCGGCGCCATGTCGGCCTATCTTGCCCGCCTGTGGTCGGGCCGCACTTATCGGTCGCTGCGCGAGATCGGCAAGCAGCTCGGCAAGCACCTGCCCAAGCTCATCAAGGACCGGGCCGGACTCGCCGAGGAGTATGCCCGCGGCATGATGATGGGCGGCGGCACGCTGTTCGAGGATCTCGGCTTCTACTATGTCGGCCCGATCGACGGCCACAATATCGACCACCTGCTGCCGGTGCTCAGGAACGTGCGCGACGCCAAGACCGGACCGATTCTGGTCCATGTCGTCACCCAGAAGGGCAAGGGCTACGGCCCGGCCGAGAGCTCGGCCGACAAATATCATGGCGTCGTCAAGTTCGACGTCGCGACCGGCGCCCAGGCCAAGTCGAAGTCGAACGCGCCGTCCTACCAGAAGGTGTTCGGCGAGAGCCTCATCAAGGAAGCCCACAAGGACAAGCGCATCATCGGCATCACCGCCGCGATGCCGTCCGGCACCGGCATCGACCTGTTCCAGAAGGCGTTCCCCGACCGCACCTACGACGTCGGCATCGCCGAGCAGCATGCCGTCACCTTCGCGGCCGGCATGGCGACCGAAGGCATGAAGCCGTTCTGCGCCATCTACTCGACCTTCCTCCAGCGCGCCTATGACCAGGTCGTGCACGACGTCGCGATCCAGAAATTGCCTGTGCGTTTCGCCATGGACCGCGCCGGCCTGGTGGGCGCCGACGGACCCACCCATGCGGGCTCGTTCGACATCGCCTATCTGGGCTGCCTGCCCGGTTTCGTGCTGATGGCGGCGGGCGACGAGGCCGAGCTCGTCCACATGGTGGCGACCCAGGCCGCGCTCGACGACTGTCCCTCGGCGCTGCGCTACCCGCGCGGCGAAGGCTCCGGCGTGACCATGCCGGAGGAAGGCAAGCCGCTCGAGATCGGCAAGGGCCGCATCGTCAAGGAGGGCCACAAGATCGCCCTGCTCTCGTATGGGACGCGGTTGTCCGAATGCCTGAAGGCGGCCGAGGAACTGGCGGCCTACGGGCTTTCCACCACGGTGGCGGACGCGCGCTTCGCAAAGCCGCTCGACACCGATCTGGTGCTCCGCCTCGCGCGCGAGCACGAGGTCCTGGTCACCATCGAGGAAGGCGCGATCGGCGGATTCGGTTCTTACGTGATGCAGACGCTGGCTGAGGCGAGCGCGCTCGACCGCGGCCTCAAGGTCCGCTCCATGGTGCTGCCGGACATCTTCATCGACCAGGACTCGCCCAACGCCATGTATGCCAAGGCAGGTCTCGACACCAAAGGCATCGTCGCCAAGGTGTTCGAGGCACTCGGCAAGGACCTGCGGACCGAGGCCGTCAAGCTCGCCTGAACGGTCGTCCCGCCACAACGAAACCCGCAATGCCCCGCTTCGGCGGGGCATTTTGCTTGGGTGGAGCCCTTCGGCGAGGGGATTCGGACGCGGCCGGGCCGGCCGCTAACCGCCGATTAAACATGTGCAACGGTTTGCGACGCCGCAGGGCCCCGCAACGCCACGCGTTTTCAGATTCTACCAATGTGCCGTGTAAGTCTGCCCCGTCAGGTGGGAGCAGCGTTGGTGCAAGCCTCTTACAAGCGCGTCGCCGTCGGGCCCTTGGCCACGATCGCCGTGGCGGTCGCCGTATGGCTGCTCGACCGGGAGGGCTTCGTCGTCCCGGCGCCGGGCATCCTGCTGCTCGGCACGGTTGCGTTTGCGACCTGGGTCGGCGGCCTCGGGCCGGGCTACGTGAGCGCGGCCATCTGCGTCGCCGCCGGATTCCTGCTCTTGTCCGTGCCGGAGCAATTCCTCACCTCCATGTCCGACCGCACGCTTCGGCTCGAGTTCCTGGTGGGGCTCGCGTTTGCGACCCCAATGATCGCCTTCGGGCTGCGGTTCCGTGCCGGGCGCCTGCTCGACGAGGAGCGCCGCACGCGCGAGCGCGTCGAGACCGGGAGCCGCGAGCTGCTCATCCTGCGGGCCGCCCTCGACAACGTCGACTACGGGGTCATGCTGCTCGATGAAAACATGCACGCACGCTTCATCAACCGCGCCTCCCGGCAGCTCTGGAACATGCCCGACGCGCTGGCGGCGAGCCGCCCCTCCTTCACCGAGCTGATGCGGCACGCCTGCCATTCCGGCGCCTTTACGCTGCCGGCCGCCAAGCTCGACGCCTATATCGAATGGCGCGTGGCCCTCGTGCGTGGCGGCTACGAGGCGCCGATGGACCTGCACCTCGCCAACGGCAAGATCCTCCGTTTCCAGTGCAAGGCGCTGCCCGCGGGCGGCCGGTTCCTGAGCTACACCGAGGTCACCGACCTCGTCCGCCATGCCGAGAAGCTCGAACGCCTCGCCACCACCGACGAGATGACGGGGATATGCAACCGGCGCCACTTCCTGACGCTGGCCGAAACCGAATGGCGCCGCTTCCAACAGGACGGCGAGCCCTTCGCGCTGCTCATTCTCGATGTCGATCTCTTCAAGTCGATCAACGACCGGTTCGGCCACAACGTCGGCGATGCGGTCATCAAGTCGGTCGCCGGACTCTGCCATGAGGAGAAGCGCGCGGCCGACATCCTGGCGCGCATCGGCGGCGAGGAATTCGTCCTGCTGCTGCCGAACACGGGACGCAACGAGGCCATCGGCTTCGCCGAGAAGCTGCGCCAGCGCGTCGAGGCCGCCCCCTTCGCCAACGACGAGGAAAGCCTGAGGCTGACCATCAGCATCGGCGTCGCAGAGGCGGAAGCCAACATGGCGGGAATAAGCGACGTCATGAAATGCGCCGACCAGGCGCTCTATGATGCCAAGCGCGGCGGGCGCAATCGCGTCGAATCGCGCCAGCGGCAAGCGGGGGCCGGCTCCAAGGCCGCGGCGGCCTGAGAAGGGCCCGCCTCTCGCGCAAAACCCGCCCTCCTGCTAAGTCAACCCGATGACCGCCCGCGAACGCGCCGACCGCCTGCTGGTCGCGCGCGGCCTGTTCGACAGCCGCGCCAAGGCCCAGGCCGCCATCTCGGCCGGCCTCGTCACGGCCGACGACCGGCCGGTGCGCAAGGCCTCGGATGGGATCCCGCTCGACGCCAAGCTGACCGCCGAGCCTGCTTTTCCCTGGGTGTCGCGCGGCGGCGTCAAGCTCGCTTACGCGCTCGACCGGCTCGGCATCGCGGTCGCGGGCCATGTCTGCCTGGATGTCGGCGCCTCGACCGGCGGATTCACCGAAGTCCTGATCGAAAAAGGCGCGCGGCGGGTCTATGCGGTCGATGTCGGCCACGACCAGCTCCATGCGCGCCTGCGCGGCCGGGCGAACATCGTCTCGCTCGAGGAAACCGATATCCGCTCGCTCGATCCCGCCCGCATCGCAGAGCCCCCCGACCTCGTGACGGTCGACGTGAGCTTCATCTCGCTCAAGCATGTGCTGGCGCCCGCGCTCCGGCTCGCAGCCGCCAGGACGCAGCTCCTGGCGCTGGTCAAGCCGCAATTCGAGCTGCGCCGCAGCGACCTCAAGAGGGGAATTGTGCGCGATCCCGCGCTTCATGACGCCGTCTGCGCCGAGATCGCCGCCTTCGTGGTGTCGCTCGGCTGCGAGGTGGTGGCGACCTTTCCCTCGCCCATCGAAGGCGGCGACGGAAACCGCGAATTCTTCATCGGAGCGCGGCGTGGTTGACCGCCTGGCGATCGCACGGCTTGGCCAGCGCGGCGACGGCATTGCGGACACCGCCGAGGGCGCGGTCTACGTGCCTTACAGCTTGCCGGGCGAGACCGTGGAGGCGCAGGCGTGGCCCGGCCATCCGGATCGCCGGCAGCTGGTGCGGGTCGACGTGTCCAGTCCCGACAGGATCGCGCCGATCTGTCCGCATTTCGGCGTCTGCGGCGGCTGCGCGCTCCAGCATTGGCGCGCGCCTCGCTATGGCGCCTGGAAACGTGACCTGGTGGTCGCGGCGCTGAGCTATGTGGGGCTCGACACCACCGTCGACGACCTTGTCGATGCCCATGGCGAGGGCCGCCGGCGCGCGGTCTTCCATGCCCGGCGCGGAACCAAGGACATCCTTCAGGTCGGGTTCGCGGCACTCAATAGTCACCACATCGTCGCGATCGATCACTGCCCGATCCTGGCGCCCGGGCTCGGCGGCGCCCTCGACGCCGCCTGGGCGATCGCCGAGACGCTGGGCGCGACCGCCAAGCCGCTCGACATCCAGGCGACCGCGACCGATGCGGGTCTCGACGTCGACCTGCGCGGCTCGGGCCCGCTCACCACCTCGCAATCGATCGCGCTGGCGCGGCTTGCCGAAAGCCGGGCGCTGGCGCGGCTCACCCGTCACGGCGAGCTCGTGGCCCGCCGGGCGACACCGACGGTACGGATGGGACGCGCCGTGGTGGCGCTGCCCCCCGGCGCCTTCCTGCAGGCCACGGTGGCGGGCGAGGACGTGTTGGCGCGCCTGGTCACGGCCCATGTGGGCGACGCCCGCGCGGTCGCCGACCTGTTCGCCGGCGTCGGCCCGTTCGCCCTGAGACTTGCGGAGCGGGCCCGCGTCACGGCGGCCGACTCCGACGAGCCGGCGATCGTAGCGCTGCGCGAGGCCGCCAAGACGCCCGGCCTCAAGCCGATCACGGCGGAACGGCGCGATCTCTTTCGCCGGCCTCTTGCGGCCAAGGAGCTCGCGCGCCTCGATGCTGTGGTGTTCGACCCGCCGCGCCAGGGCGCCGAAGCCCAGGCGCGCGAGATCGCGGCGAGCGGCGTACCCACGGTCGTCGCGGTGTCCTGCAATCCGGCGACATTTGCGCGCGACGCCAGGATCCTGGTCGCGGGCGGCTATCGGTTCACCGCGCTCACGCCGGTCGATCAGTTCCGCTACTCGGCTCACGTCGAGATTGTGGCTCGGCTCGTGCGCTGAGGCTGCCGGGCAAGCCGAGTTTTCCGAAAAATCTCGCGCACGCCGGCCGGCGCTGCTCCGCGCGTGCGCAGAAACAATCGCGGGGACACAACTTTAGATCACGTGCAAATTCTCCCTCGTGATCAAAATGTAGTCGCCAAGAGCAGCCATTCTCACCGTCTTTGAAAGTTTCGCCGCTTAATCCGCTGTTTATCATTCTCTCGATATTTTGACTCCGGACGATATTCGCGCACGCACCGCGTGCTGCTTTCTTCCATCGCACGCCGCCGCCAGCCTTCCGACAAGGAGAATTTTGGTATTCAAATCCCGAGTCGTTGCCGAGATGGAAGCCAAACTCGCCGCGCTGGATCGCGTTCAGGCCGTCATCGAGTTCGATCTGTCCGGGCACATTCTTGCGGCCAACCAGAACTTTCTCTCGGCGCTCGGCTACACACTCCCCGAGATCGTCGGCAAGCATCACGGTCTCTTCGTCGAGCCGGCCTATAGGGAAAACCCGGAATACAAGGCGTTCTGGAATCGCCTGCGCGGCGGCGCTTTCGAGAGCGGGCAGTTCAAGCGCCTCGCCAAAGACGGAAAGGAAGTCTGGATCGAGGCCTCATACAATCCCGTAATGGGAAAGGACGGCAAACCCTGCAAGGTGGTGAAGTTCGCCATCGATATCACGCGGCAGAAAATGGAAAACACCGATCGCGAGGGACAGATCGCGGCAATCCGGAAGTCGCAGGCCGTAATCGAGTTCACGCCCGACGGCTTGATCCTGGATGCCAACAGCAACTTCCTTTCGACGCTCGGTTACGAGCTCGACGAGATCCGGGGCAAACATCACTCGATGTTCGTCGATCCGGCTCAGCGAGCGAGCGCCGAATACGCGAATTTCTGGGCTTCCTTGAAACGCGGAGAATACCAGGCCGCGCAATACAGGCGTATCGGAAAAGGAGGTCGGGAAATCTGGATTCAGGCCTCCTACAATCCGATCTTCGACCCGTCGGGCCGTCCCTATAAGGTCGTCAAATTCGCGACCGACATCACCGATCAGGTCACGCTGCTGCAAAAGCTGCGTCGCATGATCGACGAGAACTTCGCCAACATCGACAGCGCGGTCGCCAATTCGACGAGCGAATCCGAGGCCGCTTTCCGGGCCGCCGAGTCGACATCGAGCAACGTGCAGAGCACTGCCGCCGCCGCCGAGCAATTGGCCGCTTCCGTGACGGAGGTTTCCCAAGCCATGGCGAAGTCGCGCGCTGCGACCGACGAAGCTTTCGAGCAGACCAACGCGGCGGGCGAGTCCACCAAACGACTCTCGGAGGCGGCGGAATCGATGAGCGGCATCGTCGGCCTGATCCAAAACATAACGGCGCAGATCAATCTGCTTGCGCTCAACGCCACCATCGAATCCGCAAGGGCGGGCGAGGCCGGCCGCGGTTTCGCGGTGGTTGCCCAGGAGGTGAAGAATCTCGCCAGCCAGGCCGCGAAGGCCGCCGAGCAGATCACGGGCGAGATCAACGGCGTGCAAGCAATCTCGAGCAGCGTCGTCGGCGCACTCGATACCATTCGGCGATCAATCGACGTCACGCGCAACCACGTCACCGCGACGGCGGCCGCCGTGGAAGAACAGACCGCCGTGACCCGCGACATGTCTTCGGGCATGCAAGGCACGACACGGGATATGAAGGCGATTGCAGACAACATCACGACGATTAAATCGGCCGTGAAGGAAGTCTCCGCCGCGGTCGCGACCACGCGCAACGCCGCGAAGGTACTGGCCCGCTGATTCGGGTTCCATGCGTTCCCGCCCCGCGAGCGGCGCGCCTGCGAGATGCGCCGGGGCCGCGGTCTGCGCTCCAGGTTACGCCTTGGCGTAGGGGCCGAGCTCGGTTGCCGCCGCCCGGGCGAAAGAGAGGTCGAGAATGCCGCCGACGGTCGCTTGGGCGGGGACGAGCGCGAGGGATTTGGCGAAGGCGAGATCCTTTTCGAGGCCCGCCACGTTGACCTGGCCATCGGTCGCAACGGCGGCCGCCACCGAGCTGCGGATCAGGGCAGCGTCCTTGGTGAGCGAGTGGCGGGTGATGGCCGCGATGATCTCGTCGGCCGTCGGTCCCGCAATACGCCCGTCGACGAGCGCGTCCGTATAGCGGCGCACACCCCTGAGATAAGCCTTCATGAAGCGGCGCGCGACGTCGGGCCGCCTCGTCGCAAAGGGCGCGCCGTAATAAACGACGGCCGCCTGCTGAAAGGGATAGACCTTGCCGACCGGCGCGAAGCGGATGGTCGTCCCCTGGCTGACGGTGACTGAGGCCAGGGGTTCCGACAGCACGGTCGCATCGATCGCGCCGTTCTTGAAGGCCGGAACCTGATCGGCGATGCCGATGAACACTTTTTCGCAGTCGGCGTAGGTCAGGCCGCCGCTCTTCATCAGCTCGTTGAAGACGGCCTGCTCGCCGATGCTGCCGATGGTCGGGATGGCGACGCGCAGCCCCTTGAAGTCGGCGGAGGTTTTCACCCGATCGGCGAGCGCGCTGCGCAGCAGGATCGATTGGTAGCTCTGGTCGGGCGCATTACGGCCCTTGTCGGCCACGATGCGGATCGGAATGGCGCGCTCGTTGGCGTTGAAGATGCCGGCCGTGACCGAGCCCGCGCCGACGTCGAGTTCGCCCGAACCGAGCGGCGCCATCATGGCGCCGGCGGCCCGGAAGCTCGTCAGCGTCACGTCGAGCCCCTCATCCACGAAATAGCCTTTGGCCTCGGCGACGAAGAACCCGACATCGCTGAGCGTGTTGACGATGCCGGCCGCGACCGGCTCGGCGGCGCCGCCGCGCCGCAAACCCGCGACCAACGCGGGCGCGGCGAGCAAGCCTGCAACCATCCCGCGGCGGGAAATGCGGGTGATCTGATTGGCCGTGCCGAGGATCTTCATGATGCTGCGCCTCGATGAACGAAAGGGTTGCGCTGCCGAGGCCAGCGCCGCCAGCTCGAGCCTCGTCAGACTATCCGAGGTGCTGCGATCGTCAATGTGAGCCGCACGTCCGCGCGCCGCATCGTCGCTACGCGCGGAACGTGCGCGTCAGCGCCGCGTGATGGCGATGCGGATGAACTCGTCGGCCGGGATCGGCCGATCTTCCGCCGCGGTCCAGGTCGGCGCCGCTGCGAACTCGGCGGGAGGCATGTCGAGCGCCGCGATCTGCCGAGCCAGAATGGCGACGACCTCGATCGGAACCGCAACCGGGCGGGCGCCCCAGCCGAGCCAGCCCCCGTAGGACACGATCAGCCGGATCTTTCCCTGCGGGGTGCGGACGACCTGGCGGACCCGGCCGAGCGTCACATCGCCATCGTCCAACACCGGCAGCCCGATCAGGTCGCCAACCTTGACCGGCTGCGGAAACCGCCGCTGCATCCGGGCTTCGGCTTCGGTGGGCATCGGGGTCAACGGGGCCATGTTGTGCGGCGCCTGCGCCACCATCATGGGGCCGCCGACACGTTCGCCCGCGGCAGCGAGCGGAGCGCCCGCGAGCAACCCAAGCGCCAATCCGAGAATCGATGAAATTTTAGCCCCGCGCATGAAAGCCTTTCTACCACGGCCATGGGATCAACGCGGCTACACGAGTAGGTTACCCGCAAGATCGTTTCGCCACACGACAAGTTTATACGTCGAGTCAATTGATTCCCGCCCACCCGCTTCGTAACGTTGCGCGCCGCGATGCCGGACATCGGGATACCGATACGGGGAATTTGCGATGCAGCCCGCTCACGCCGTCACGAAAGCGCCGCACGCGCGCCGCCTTCACCCGCTCCCGATCCGGATCATGCACTGGACCAACGCGGTCGTGATGTTCATCATGATCGGCAGCGGCTGGAAGATCTACAACGACGAGGTCATCTTCGGCCGGCTGCACTTCCCCGACGCGATCACATTCGGGCCTTATGCCCAGCACGGGCTGCAGCTGCACTTTTTCGGTATGTGGCTTCTGGTCCTCAACGGGCTCGCCTATGTGATCTACGGATTCGCGACGGGCCGTTTCCGGCGCATGCTGCTGCCGATCCGACTGCACGATCTGGTGGCGAACATTCGTGACGCGCTGCGGCTGCATCTCGCGCATGACGATCCCACGCAATACAACACGATCCAGCGCATCCTCTATATCGGCGTGCTGCTGGCCGGCGTGCTGATCGTGCTGTCAGGCCTCGCGATCTGGAAGCCGGTGCAATTCTCCGAGCTGCTGTCGCTGTTCTACGACTTCCAGACCGCGCGGCTGGTGCACTTCCTGTGCATGGCCGCGATCGTGTTGTTCGTCGCCATCCACGTCACGCTCGCGTTTCTGGTGCCGCACACGCTCGTCTCGATGATCACGGGCGGTCCCGTGGTGACGGATGAAACGCCGCCCGCCGCCGA
Organism: Xanthobacteraceae bacterium; assembly: GCA_036270895.1. Classification (GTDB taxonomy): domain Bacteria; phylum Pseudomonadota; class Alphaproteobacteria; order Rhizobiales; family Xanthobacteraceae; genus JAVDCA01. The sequence goes on along the minus strand of DATBBS010000608.1, from coordinate 1,113 downwards.
GGCGGCGACGCTGCCCGCGACCCAATAGGACGAGGACGACGCCATGCCGATCCGCGCACCGTCGACATCGATCTTTCGTCCCAAGCAGCGCATCGACCGGACCGTGCTCGAGGAGAACCGGGCGCTGATCGAAGAGATCGACCGGCGCGGCGTGCTGCGGGGCGCCCTCAGCCTCGGCGCGTTGACGCTGCTGGGCGGCTGCGACGTCACCGACAATGCTGGGCTGCAAACCGTGCTGCGTGGGGTGTCCGGCTGGAACGATCGCGTGCAGGGCTTCTTGTTCAGGCCCAACCACCTGGCGCCCACCTTTGGCGAGGCGCAGGTCGTGAAGCCGCCGCGCTTCAACGCCTACTACGACGTCGAGGACGTCAAGCCGGTCGACGGCGCGAGCTGGAAGCTCGAGCTTGCCGGGCGCATCGGCGACAAGAGGCCGTGGACGGCGGCGCAGATCAATGCGCTGCCCGAGCAGGAGCTGATCGTCCGTCACATCTGCGTGGAGGGCTGGGACTATATCGGACAATGGTCGGGCGTGAATCTGCGGCAGTTCCTGGAGCGCATCGGCGCCGACCTCACCGCCAAATATGTCGCGTTCCGGTGTGCCGACGACTATACCGAAAGCCTCGACATGGCGACCGCGCTTCACCCGCAGACCATCCTGGCCACCAAATACGCCAGAGAACCGATCACCGACCCGTTCGGTTTTCCGCTGCGCCTGCGCACCGCCACCAAGCTCGGCTTCAAGAACGCCAAATGGATCACCGCCATCGAGGTGACGAACGACTTCACCGAGACCTTCTGGAGCAAGCAGGGTTTCAACTGGTTCGCCGGGATTTAGGGCCGAGGGGCGAGTCCCGGGACCTTCTGGTCCCTTTGACGCGCGGCGCCGAATTGTTCACATCGAGCGACCAGCCGAGGTCGAAAAGATCTCAATGGCGGAGTAGTGTCATACTGCGAATCCCGCGGGGTTGAGGTCGCGATATGTCTGCAGTCGTGCTCGATGGCAAGGCAATTGCCCGAGACATTCGTCGAATCGCGAAGGCGCGCGTCGCGACGCTGAAACGACAGGCCGGGATCGTGCCCGGCCTCGCTGTCGTTCTCGTCGGCAACGACCCC
>DATBBS010000607.1:0-3129 GCA_036270895.1 Xanthobacteraceae bacterium | reverse complement strand
GGCCGTTGTCGTCGATGACGATGCCGGATCCCTCGCGGCTGCGCCCGAGCGGCTCGGCGGTGCGCCCGTCCGGATTGATGACGGTCTTGATGTGCACGACAGCGGACAGGAGCTCGTCGAGCGCCAGCGTGTCGGCGCGCGACCCGGCCGGCGCCGCGAGCGCGGCGATCAGGAAAAGCCCGAGCCAACCGCGGACCAGAATGGCGCCAAGGCGGCGGGGGTTGCGCATGGGCCTACTGCGCCGCCACGCGCAGCGGAGCCGGCGGCCGCCTGGCCGGGGCCTCGCTGAGGAGATGCTCGGCCGGGATCTCCAGCGTCCAGCAAAAGCCGTCCGGCAGAAAGAGGCTCTCCACCCGGCCGCCGAAGGTCACCGCCACGAAGCGCTCGATCACCATGGCGCCGAAGCCCTTGCGCAACGGCTGGGCGACCGGCGGACCGCCGCTTTCCCGCCAGCTGAAGCGGACATATTTGCCCTCGCCGGCCTCGATCAGCTCCCACCGGATCGTCACGGTGCCGGCGGTCGCCGCCAGGGCGCCGTATTTCACCGCGTTGGTGCCGAGCTCGAACAGCGCAAAGCCGAGATTCTGCACCGCGTCCGGCTTGAGCCTCAGGTCCTCGCCGTCCATGTCGATGCTGGTGCCGTCCTCGCGCACGAAGGGCGCGAGCTGCGCGCCGACCAGGTCGCGAATGGTCGCGCCGGTCCAGTCCTGCCGCACCAGCACGTCGTGCGAGCGCGCGAGCCCGTGCAGGCGGCCCATGAAGCGGCCCTCGAAATCCTCGTAGCCGGCGCTGTGCTGCATGGTCTGGCGCGCCATCGCCTGGACCACCGCCAGGAGATTCTTCGAGCGGTGCGACAGCTCGCGCATGACGAAATTGAGATGCTTCTCGTGCTCGACCTGCGCCGTGATGTCGGTATTGGTGCCGAACCAGCGCGCCACCCGGCCCTGGCTGTCGCGCAGCGGCATCACGCGGGTGAGGAAGGGGCGGAAGACGCCGTCGGCGCCTCGGAGCGGGAAGGTCATGTCGAACGGCTCGCCCGTCCGCACCGATTCCTGCCAGCGTGCCGTCACGTCCGGCAGCACGGCGGGGTCATGCACGCGCTGCCAGCCGTCGCCCTCCATCTGCTCCGGCGTCGTGCCCGTGTATTCGTACCAGCGATCATTGTACCAGACGATCCAGCCGTCCGAATTGGCCATCCACACCAGTTGCGGGATCGAATTGGCGAGGGTGCGGAACTGCGCCTCGCGTTCCTGCAGCACCGCGTCGGCGCGCCGGCGTTCCGAAATGTCGCGCGTGATCTTGCAGATGCCGATCACGGTCCCATCGGCGGTGCGGATCGGGGCGGCGTCGACCGACACCTCGACGAGCGAGCCGTCGCGGCGGCGGCGCTCGGTCTCGAGCCAGAGATTGTCGCCGGCGCTCACGACCGCGGCGGTGCGCGCGATTTCATACATCCGCTCGGGCGGAACGATCAGATCGATCGGCCGGCCGATCGCCTCTTCGGCCGCGTAGCCGTAGAGCTTCTCGGCCGCCTGATTCCAGGTCAGCACGGTGCCGTCGAGCGACAGGCTCTCGATCGCGTCCGCCGACGAGGCGACAACCGCGGCCAGGTGGGCATTCGCCATCTCGGCCTGCTTGCGTTCGTCGATATCGAGGACGAGGCCGATCGCATATTGCGGCACGCCGCTGGAATCGCGGACCGCGACGCTGCTCACCTGGACCCAGACGACCCGGCCGTCCCGGCGGATGAATCGCTTCTCGATGGTATAGCTGGTGCCGGACGTCATCATGGCGTCGAGCAATGCGAGATTCCTCGGCCGGTCGTCCGGATGGGTGATATCGATCAGGGTCTTGGTGCGAAGCTCGGCCACCGAATAGCCGGTGATCTCGCAATGACGCGGATTGGCGAGCCGGAAGTGGCCGTCGAGATCGACGATCGAGATGCCGGCGGTGTTCTGGTCGACGATGGCGCGGAAGCGCGTATCGCTCTCGCGCATGGCCGCCTCGGCGCGCTGGCGGTCGCGCGAGGCGCGACTCAACGCCTCGCCGACGTCGTTCACTTCGCGCAGGTTGGTCGCCACCGGCAACGCGTAGTTGCCGCTGCCGATGGTGCGCGCCGCCGCCGTGAGTTGCGCGATCGAACGCGCGATCCATTCGCCGCCGGCGGCGGCGCCGACGACGGCGAGTGTGGCGAAAAAGATCAGGTTCAGGAGCACCTGCCGCTCCCAGGCCCGCATCGGCCGGGTGAAAACCTCGCGCGGCACCTGAACCGCGATGGTCCAGCCGTTGGCGAGATGGGTGAATGTCGCAAAGTTTCCGGCGTCCGCGAGCGTCGTCAAGGTCATCGATCCCTCGCGCGCCGCCGCGATATGCTGGCGCAGCTCCGGGCTCGCGAGCTTGCCGACATTGGCCTCCCCATCCTGGCTGCGTGCGATCGTGACGCCCTCGCGGTCGAGCAGGGTGGCGATCCGGTCGGCCGGCACCGCGGTGCGGAGGACATCGCTGAGATGATCGACCGGCAAGGCGCCGCTCAACACCAGGTCGCCATATCCGACCGGATAGAAGACCGTGATGATGACGCGCCTGCTGTTGCGGCTTGTGAACACATCGGACTCTTCCGATTGGCCGGTGCGCAACACCCGTTGCAACACGCTGGTCTGGCGACCGGCGTCAATCGGCGTGCCGGCCGGCACCAGCGTGTTGATGATCTGGGTGCCGTCGCCGCGCAGCAGCGAGACCCAGCCCTGGCTCTCCTTCAGCGCGGTCGCCGCCTGCGCATGGAACGTCGTGTAATCGCCGTCGCGGAGCGCCTGCGAGGTCGCGAGCGCGGCGAGCTGGGCGCGCTTGATCGCAATCTCGCGCCCGATATCGGCCGCCACGCTGCGCGCCAGGTCGACGCCTTCGCGTTCGACCTCCGATTGCTTCTCGACCAGCACATTGCGGTACTGCAGGCCGAAGAATAGGACCGCCGGAAGGACGAGGCTGAGGGCGAACAGGCCGAGCGCCGTCCGCAGCGGCCAGGGCTTCTGCCAGAAACGCCGCGGCCGCGGATCGGAAGAGGATTGCTTGATCGCGGAGGAACTGGACACCACCCGACCCCGACACCTTTCCTCACAAGAGGCTCGCCAT
>DATBBS010000606.1:0-3420 GCA_036270895.1 Xanthobacteraceae bacterium | reverse complement strand
TCATCCGACTCAAGGGCGTGTCGGTCTGGCTCAAGGCCGAACTCGACGTGCTGATGAAGCGTATCAAGCGGCGCGGCGACCGTCCGCTGCTCAAGTCCGACGATCCGGCCGCGACCCTCACGGCGCTGATTGCCGAGCGCTACCCGGTCTATGCCGACGCCGATCTCACGGTGGCGTCGCGCGACGTGCCGCATGAAAGCATCGTCGAGGAGATCGTCGCGGCGCTGCGCCAGCGTGGCGCTCCGCGCGAGGTCGCTCCGCGCGACGGCACTCCGCGCGAGGGCGCGCCGTGACGGCGCCGCTGCGCGCGAGTGACCCGGTCACCGTGCGGGTCGCGCTCGGCGCGCGCGCCTACGACATCGTGATCGGCCGCGGACTGCTCGCCTCGCTCGGGCGTCGCCTGCAGGCCCTCAAGCCCGGTGCCAAGGCGGCGATCGTCACCGACGCCAATGTCGAGCGGCTGCTGCTGGCGGCGACGCAATCGGGACTCGCCGACGTGCCCGCAACCCATATCAGCGTGCCGCCGGGCGAGAGCTCGAAGAGCTTCGCCATGTTCGAGCGCGTGTGCGAGGCGTTGATCGCCGCCAAGCTCGAGCGCGGCGACGTCGTGGTCGCGCTCGGCGGCGGGGTGGTGGGCGACCTCGCGGGCTTCTGCGCCGCCGCGCTGCGGCGCGGCCTCGACTATGTCCAGGTGCCGACCACCTTGCTGGCCCAGGTCGATTCCTCGGTCGGCGGCAAGACCGCGATCAATTCGCGCCACGGCAAGAACCTGATCGGCGCCTTCCACCAGCCGATCCTGGTGGTGGCCGACACCGCGCTGCTCGATCACCTGCCGGCGCGCGAGTTCCGCGCCGGCTATGCGGAGGTCGCGAAATACGGCCTGCTCGGCGATGCCGGCTTCTTTGCCTGGCTCGAGACCAACGCGGACGACGTCTTCGCCGGCGCCGGCGCGGCGCGCGAGCATGCGATCGCCACCAGCTGCCGCATGAAGGCCGAGATCGTCGCGCGCGACGAGCGCGAGACCGGCGATCGCGCGCTGCTCAATCTCGGCCATACCTTCGGCCATGCCTTCGAGGCGGCGGCGGGATTCTCCGGCCGCCTGCTGCACGGCGAGGCGGTGGCGCTCGGCATGGCGCTCGCCTTCGATTTCTCGGCCCGTCTCGGCCTCCTGCCGCAGGCCGAGGCCGAGCGCGTCAGGCGCCATCTCGGCAAGGTCGGATTGCCCACCCACATCCGCGACGTGCCCGGCGGCGTGCCGGGCGTCGACGGCCTGATGGAGCTGATGGCGCAGGACAAGAAGGTGAGGCGCGGGCGGCTGACCTTCATTCTCACCCGCGCCATCGGGGCCGCTTTCGTCGCTCCCGACGTCGAGGCGGCGCAAGTGCGCGCCTTCCTGGCCGACAAGCTCGCCCCATGAGCGCCGCCGACTGGGTCGCCCTCATCGCGGTCGTGCTCTGCCTGCTGGTGTCGTTCTTCTTCTCCGGCAGCGAGACGGCGCTCACCGCCTCGTCGCGCGCCACCATGATGCGGCTCGCGCGCGACGGCGACCCCAATGCGATCATCGTCAACCGGCTGCTCGAGGATCGCGAGCGGCTGATCGGCGCGCTCCTGGTCGGCAACAACGTGGCCGCCATCGCGGCCTCCTCGCTCGCCACCGGATTGATGCTCAACTGGTTCGGCGACGTCGGCGTCATCTACGCCACCGCCGTCATGACGGTGCTCATCGTCGTCTTCTGCGAGGTTCTGCCGAAGACCGCCGCCATCGATTCGCCCGACCGCTTCGCGCTCCTGGCGGCGCGCCCGATCTATGGCGTGGTGCGCATCCTCACCCCGGTGCTCGCCACGGTCCAATGGCTGGTGCGCAAGCTGCTGGCGAGCGTCGGATTCACCATCGGCGAGAACGAGCCGATGCTCTCGCCGCACGAGGAGCTGCGCGGCGCGGTCGATCTGCTGCATCGCGAGGGCGGCGTCGAGAAGCAGGACCGCGACATGCTGGGGGGTCTCCTCGACCTTCCGGACCTCACCGTGGCCGACGTGATGATCCACCGCACCGAGGTGATCATGGTCGACGCCGGCCTGCCGCCCGAGCAGGCGGTCGAGGCGGTGCTCGCCGCGCCGGTGACGCGCGTGCCGTTGTGGCGCGACACGCCCGAGAACATCATCGGCATCCTGCACGCCAAGGACCTGCTGCACGCGCTGCGCCAGTCCGGTGGCGCCACCTCGCACATCGATATTGCCGAAATCGCGCGCGCGCCCTGGTTCGTGCCGGAAATCCGTCCGCTCACCGAGCAGCTCAAGGCGTTCCGGCGGCGCAAGACACCCTTTGCGCTGGTCGTCGACGAGTATGGCGAGATGATGGGCATCGTCACGCTCGAGGACATTCTCGAGGAGATCGTCGGCGACATCACCGACGAGCACGACGTCGCGGTGCCGGGCGTGCGGCCACAGCCCGACGGCTCGGTCAATGTCGACGGCGCGGTGCCGATCCGCGACCTCAACCGGGTGATGGAGTGGAACCTGCCCGACGACGAGGCGACCACGGTCGCGGGCCTCGTCATCCACGAGGCGCGGCTGATCCCCGAGCCGGGGCAGAGCTTCACCTTCCACGGCTTCCGCTTCAGCGTGCTGCGGCGCGAGCGCAACCGCCTTACCGCGCTGCGGATCACCCCGCTGGTCAAGAAGGCGACGCGGATGCAGCCGGTGCGCCGGGAACTGGGCTAGTCCGGGAGCGAACGTTCCGGATTCACACGCCGCCTTCGCCCGGCGCGGCCGCATGGATGGCGAGTGCGTGGACGCCTTCGGCCAGCTCGCGCGCCAACGCCTGGTTGATCATGCGGTGGCGCTCGATCCGGCTCTTCCCTTTGAAGCCCTCCGCCACGATATAGACCCTGAAATGGGTCTGTCCGCCCGGACGGTGCCCGGAATGACCTTCATGCTGGTGGGATTCATCGACCACCCGCAGGCTCTCGGGGGCGAAAGCCGCGGTTAGCTTTTCCGTGATGATGTCGGCGACACGCATGGGCTTGGCTTAGCCATGCCCTGGACGCAGGGTCAATGGCGGGCCTCGGCGCGGCGAGGGCCCGATTCCGCCGAAATGGTTTTGTCAAGCTTGCGAGTCAGGCAGCGAATTCCGCATAATGATCGGTCATGAAATTCGATTCACCCCTGTTCGACCGTATCCGGGTCAAGCCTGACCACGATCGCCGCCTGCGCGACACGCAGCCGACATGCGATTGGCCGGGCTGCGCCCAGTCCGCCAGCCATCGCGCCCCCAAGGGGCGCGCGCAGGAGCGCGAGTATTGGTGCTTCTGTCTCGATCATGTGCGCGAATACAATCATTCGTATAATTATTTTGCCGGGATGAGCGAGGACGCGGTCGCGCTCTATCAGAAGGACGCGCTCACCGGCCACCGGCCCACT
>DATBBS010000605.1:0-5698 GCA_036270895.1 Xanthobacteraceae bacterium | reverse complement strand
ACAGACAAGCTGCACACGGCGAGCACGAGCCCGCCGCAAATGGATCGCAACATCCTAAGACCCCGTGCTGCCGCGACGCCCCCGCCCCGCTATTTTGTCCCGGGTGTGGTATCCCGGGGCGCGGTGCATTTAGTGCGAACGTCGCAACCCGACTCAGCAATTGTACCAGCCGATCGATTGACGGCTAGTGTAATCCCGCAACACGGTGCGGCCTTCGCACCATGCAGGGGTCGTTTTCGCAAAAAACCCGCTGACTTACGCTGGAGGGCGAGGCATTTGCCCCTGGTGGGAAACCATGGTGCTCCATTCCGGCCAAAAAATGACGCGCTGCGGCAATCTGATTCGGCTCGGCCCGCGCTGGCTCGCCCGCGCCGCGGTGAAGCTTTATCGGCTGGTCCTGTCGCCCGTCATCGGGTTCCATTGCCGGCACCTCCCGACCTGCTCGCAATATTCGGACGAGGCGTTGGAGCGATTCGGGCTTTGGGCGGGGGGCTGGATGACGCTGGCGCGCCTCCTGCGCTGCCAGCCCTGGGGCACTTCCGGCCTCGATTATGTGCCGGCGCGACTGCCCGCGGAGGCGCGCTGGTATGCGCCCTGGCGGTATGGGCGCTGGCGAGGCGTGAACCGGGTTCCCGCCTCGCCGCCGCCCGCGCCCTCCCCCTAGAGTTCCGGTGTCGCCGGACCTTGCGGAAGTGTTCCGGCCCACCGCGTTCAGCGCGCCCGATCCGCCAATGTGGCGAGCCGGCGCGACGCCTCGGCCGAACCGTATTCGGCCGCCTTCTCGTACCAAGCGCGCGCCTGCGCGATGTCCGATTTCAAGCCGACCACACGCAACTGCTTGTGCACGACGGGGTCATAGGTCGCCGCCAGCGAATATGCGGCGCGCGCATGGCGCGCCTCGGCGGCGCGCGTCAGGATCAGTCGCGCGGCCGCGAGATCGCCCTGCGCCAGATAGTCCTCCCCGCGCTTGATCAAGCGCTCGACCTCGCCGGCCTCGAGCACCCCCTGGTCCGGGGCGGCGACCGGTGTCGCGCGGACCGAGACGGTCGCGACATGCGCCGGCGCTGCCGCACTGGCAACGGTGACGTCGGCGACGCGGTCGGCCACCTTCGGTCCGCGTTCGGAAACGGCGACGTCGGTCGGTTGCGACGGCTTTGCGGGGACGGGCGCCGCGGTTTCGCTCGGGACCACTGTTCCGAGCGAAACCGGGAACGGGATGACGCCGATCAGCAGCATGGCGACCGCGGCGGCGGCGCAGCCGGCCACCATCAGGCGCGCCACCATTCCGAGCGCGAGGCCGACCGGATCGCCCGCCGCCTGGACGGCGGCCGGCTGCGGATCGGGCGAGTGGCGCTGCATCAGCCGTCTCAGGACGGCATCGTCGTCGGGCAGATCGAGGTTGCGTGGAAACGATGCCGCCGGCGGTTCGCCCGGTGCGGGCGAGAGCTGCGGCGCGGCGGTCAACCGCAGCGCCACCACCTTGCCCGGGTTCGCGTGGCCCTCGCGGACCCATTTCGGCGCGTAGGGCGAGGGCTCTTCCTCGGTAGCAAGCAACCACGCGTCGCCGGTGCTTTCGTCCGGTCCGTTCGAGAAGCTTGCGCCATCTTCGGTTCGGACGACCTCGCGGAAAATTGTTCCGGCCATGACGACCTCCATCCTGGCGGCGCTTGCGCGCCACTCGCCTTCAACGGTGCTGACGCCACGCGCACTCCACGGCCTCCCACGTCACACGCACGCTGCGGCTTCTACGCACCGCTTGCACTCTCAGCGGCGCTCGCGCGCCTGCTGCCACTGCAGAAACTCCTCATACATCCGCTCGCGTTCGTCGGGCGTCGCCGCCCGGGCCTGACGCGTGCCCACGAAGCGTTCGAATTCCTCGCGCGCGGCCCCGTTCGGTTCGCGGTGCTCGCGCAGCCAATCCTCCGCGGCACCGAACCGCGTCCAACCCGGCAGGGTCGCGGCGACGTTGACCTCGCGCCACTTCGGATGGTGCGGCGGCGTCTGCAGCCTGCCGAGCCGCGGGAAGAAGGCCTCGACGAATTTTTCGATTTTCTGGTAGCGGTCGCTGTCCCTCGGCCAATTGTAGGCGACCAGGACCGAGCCGACCGCGAGCGTCTCGACGCGGCGACCCGGTTCGATCAGCCCGGGATAGTCCTCGTTCGACAGCATGGCCGGCAGGAAATCGTCGCGCAGCTGTTTGGCGAAGGGCACCGGCAACAATCGGAATCCGGCCGCCATCAGGGCCACCGCGGGGACCGGCTTGCCGCCGATCACGATGGTCGCGTCGATATCCCCCGATCGGAGCCCCTCGACCGCGGCGCGCTCGGTCATGTTGACCTCGCGTACCGCGATGCCGAGACGACTGAAGACCTCGCGGGCGATACTCTGCGTGCCGCTTCCGGTCTCGCCAAGATTGACCGTCCGCCCGGCGAGATGCTCGATCGAGGCAACGCCGGCATCCGCCCGCACCACCAGATGCATCTCCTCATTGAACAGCTTGGTGAGATAGACGATCTTGTCATCGATCGGGCCGATCTCGCCGCTCTGGCGCATGCGGGCGAGCAGGCTCGGACGGGTGATGGCGAGATCGACGCCCTTCATGAAGCGGATGTCGCGGATGTTGCGGCCGCCGCCCGCGCCCACCATCGGCATGATGCGCAGATTGTCGCCGTCGTCGAGCACGAGGGACAGCTCGTGAGCGACCGCCAGATCGGTGGAACCGACCTCGCCCGCGATGATCGAGACCGTATTGTTGTTGAGGCGCTCGCTGAGATTCGCGGCCGCGTCATTCGGGGCGGCGGGTTTGTCGACCTCGCGCCTGTCGACCACGGGCTTGTCGAGGCCGGCGCGTGCCCGCTTGTGCGCCGCCTTGGAGGACCGCGCGATTTTCTTGAACCGCACGGTGTGGGCGGCTTGCCGCAGCGGCGCCGGGCGTTGGGACGCTATGAGGGGCTGGGCGGGCAGCGCCTGGCGTCGGGCCGCCATGAGGGGCTGTTTGGGCAGCGCCTGCCGTCTGGCGGCGCGCGCGGGTTTGATCGCATGTGCGGGTTTGGTCGCAACGGCGGGCCGGGTCGCGGGAGCGGGCTGGGCGCGCAATTCCGCGCCGCCGAAACTCATCACCAGAACGGCGCACAGCATCAAGCCGCAGCGATGGATCCGATCAAACTTCAGCGCCGTCCGCGCGCCACCCATGGTTTCCCCCGTACACGCGACGGTCAGCCCACACGCCCCACCGGACATTCATGCGGCACCCCGACGTCGCGCAACATCACCACCCGATCTGGGACGGGGCGCCGGGCGCACCCCTCGCACGCTTGAACACTTGGACACATTGAACAAATCGGACGCGCGAGTGTTGGCAGGCAATTTGACGCCAGTGCGGCCACGGTGAGGCATTTTCGCCTAGATTGCTAAATCCAGCAGCGGGTTGGCCGCTTCATACCGCCGCCCAACGCAAAACTTTGCTGTGAGGCGCGCGATCCCACTGCGCCCGCGACTTTGGGCGCCGAATCACGCGCTCGCATGCGCGCCGATCACGGTATTTGAGGTTGTGGATTTTGCGATTCGGCTCCGGCGCTCGCGGGGGAAAAAGTTCCGTATGGCCGCGTCTCAGTGCCCCCATCGGTCCGGCCGGTGGGTTCGCGAATTTGGGAGGGCAGAGACGCGGCTCGTCCCTCCGCCGCGGCCCGATCAAGGATCGCCAGGTCATTGCCGCATCGCCGCACCAGCGCGCCAAGCGATGGTCCCGAGGTCGGGGCGGCCAACCTGGCGAACCGCGGCGCCGCCGGAGCGGGCGCCGGAGCGGCGGATTCGGCGGTCTCGACGACGAAAGCCGCGTCCGTCAGCACCGAGAGCGGCAAGTCGGCGGTGCGGACCTCGACCGCCGGCTTGTCGTCGCTTTGCGCGACGGCGACTCCGGGCGTGAGCGGGAAATCCTTTCCGCTCGCCCTCACCCGCAACGGAATCGACAGCGTCGCCTTGTCGGCGCCGAGCTCACGCACGAATTGGAACCGAATCGCTCCCGCGTTCCTGCAGGCCAGGCGCAGGACCATCTTGCGAAACAGGCCCGCTGCGGGGTCCCTGGCCTCGATCACCTTGACGGCGCTTGCGCCCGTCGGCTGGTCGACGAACCACCAGGCACCTTCCACGAAATCGCGCCGATCGATACCGAATGCCACAAGCTCGCCGCGCGACAGGAATCGAAGCCGATCATTCCTGACTTCTCGCGCCGCCGCGAGAAGACCGGGGGAGATTCCCATCTCCCGCAGATAAGCCGCGACCCGGTCATAGCCCGCCTGCATCGCGGTGCGCATCAGAGCCGGCGGTACCTTGGCGGGCATCCGTGTCACATGCCCGGCCCCATCGGTGTGTTTGAGCGAGAACGAGATCGAGGACGAATGGATGCCGAGCTGAATGCCGGCCCCGACCTCGCGCACCGCCGCGCCCACCAGGGCGTAAACGCAGGAGGAGTTGCACATGGTCCGCGCGGTATCGAGCTGGGCCGGGAGATCGCGGCCGGAACGTTTCAGCTTGTCGCAAGCCTCTTCGCGCGCCTGCCGCGGATCGCATCCTTGCGGCACCGTCCAGCCGACGCCCGCGGTCAGGCCGCGCTCGCGCATCAAACGGCCGATCCCGAGTCCCGCCGCGATCGATCCGCCGGGCGAGTGGAAAAAGATCGGCAGCTTGCGGGCGCCGAGCTTTTTCAAGAAAGCCCGTAGGCGTCCATCGGCGCCGGCATCGAAGGTGCCGTCGGCGGCGATCCATTCCTGGCAGCCGGGGCCGCATGCATTCGGCTCGCCCCGGGCCAGAAAGAACACGATGGGCGGCGGTAGCGACGCGGACTTGGTCTCGGGCCGCTTGGCCTCGGTTGGCTTTGTGTCGGTGGAATCGGGCTTGCCTGACGCCGAGGCCTGCCACGGGCCCGCCGAGACGGCGGCCGGCCGGCCAAGTATCGCGGCCGCTATAGCGACCAGAAAAATGAGAACGCGGAATGTCATGGGATGGATCGCAGCCAAACCGGATGAACCATCCTGACGCTAGCAGGACGCAGCCGCGGGTTTCAATAGCGCGACGGAAATGCCCCCTGATATGGTGAAATTCCGGGGTTCAAATCCTCCCGACGACCCGTTGCCCGGCGCGGATCACTGGGTTATCTCCTGGGCGACGCTTACCTGCGTTCGTAGGCAGCGAGTGAGCAACAGGAGTGCAGAATGGTCGCGCTGACCTTTCCCGACGGCGCCCGCCGAGAGTATCCCGACCACATTTCCGGCCTCGACATCGCGAAGGGCATTTCGCCCTCGCTCGCCAAGCGCACCGTCGCGATGGCGCTCGACGGCACGGTCACCGATCTCGCCGACCCCATCACGAAAGACGCCAGGATCGAGTTCCTGACCCGCGACGACCCGCGCGCCCTCGAGCTGATCCGTCATGACTGCGCGCATGTGCTGGCCGAAGCCGTGCAGACCCTGTGGCCCGGCACCCAGGTCACCATCGGGCCAGTCATCGAGAACGGCTTCTACTACGATTTCTTCCGCAACCAGCCGTTCACGCCGGAGGATTTCGCCGCGATCGAGAAGAAGATGCGCGAGATCATCGCGCGCGACAAGCCGTTCACCAAGGAAGTGTGGTCGCGCGACGAGACCAAGAAGGTCTTCGGCGACAAGGGCGAGCTGTTCAAGGTCGAGCTGGTCGATGCGAT